>JBFLWK010000012.1 GCA_040757695.1 Elusimicrobiota bacterium | reverse complement strand
GGCGACAAAGTAACTGCACAAACTATACAGAAATACATCCAATATCAAAGAGCAGAAGAAGACAGACGCCAGTTAAAACTTGACTTTTAAGATACCCCGCAGCTTGCTGCGGGGAGTATGTCATTTACCAAACCTTGCATCATCAGATAAAAAACTTTATAAAAAATCTGTATATGTCTTGATTGACGAACTAAAAAGATGTAAAATACTAAATGCCCAATATCTTGTAATTCATCCGGGTAGATATTCAAGCGGCGATTTTGAAACCGGTATAAAAAACATAATTGCTGCAATAAATTTTGCATTCTCAAAAGTTAAAAACAAAACAATGCTTCTATTAGAAAATCTGGCTGGCGGGAAAACGGATATCGGATGGCGATTTGAAGAACTCCGTCGGATTATTGATAATATAAAAGATAAAAAACGGCTTGGTGTGTGTTTGGATACATCTCATTTGTTTGCTGCTGGTTATAGAATTTCAGAAAAAGGTTTTGGCGAAACAATAAACGAATTTGATAAAATAGTTGGACTTAAATATCTGAAACTTTTGCATCTGAACGATACTCCAAGCGAACTTGGAACAAAAATTGATCGGCATGCCCATATCGGTGAAGGCAAAATTGGGCTAACCGGTTTTAAGACAGTATTAAATCATCCAGAACTAAAAAAATTACCAGGGATTATTGAAACCCCGCGTGGTAATGCTATATCTAACGATAAAAAAAATCTGGATATACTCAGAAAAGTCTCAAAAGGATAAAAACTCAATTAGTACAATTGTACTAATTGAAATTTCTAATGCAGTTAACGGAGGTAGACGATGGTTGATTTTAAGCGGGTTTTAAGAAGTGCGGAATCGGGCATTATGAATCTTTTAAATGTTTTAAAAGAAGATCCTATCTATGGCGGACGGCTAAAGAACATTAATTCAAAAGAGATGGGATTTGAACGCCGAAAATTTCATCTCATACTTGAAATTGGCAGAAAAACATATCGGCTGTTTCTTCAAAATAAAATTACAGAACCTGAAATTTTGTATCTTTGTAAAAAACTGAAAGCAATTGATACCCAATCTAAAATCTATCACGGCACAGAAAGAAGATTCAAAAAAAGAGAAACAGAACAAATGTAAGCAAATGCTTACATTTTAATGGATCTAAAAAATGAACTCGTTGATTGTCGGAATATGCGGGATTGTTTTGTTGATTATTGGCTATAAGTTTTATGGTAGCATAATTGAAAAATTATGGGGAATTGATAAATCAAGAAAAATGCCATCAGAAACGCTTTATGATGGTGTGGATTATATTCCTGCGAAACACTGGACGATACTTTTCGGACACCATTTTTCATCAATCGCTGGTGCTGGACCTATTATAGGACCGGTGCTTGCCTGCGCGTATTTCGGCTGGTTACCAGCATTGTTATGGATAATTTTAGGCACAATCTTCATCGGCGGAGTGCATGATTTTTCAGCACTGATTGCCTCTGTGAGAAACGAGGGAAAATCAATCGGTGATATTACTGAAAAAGTAATGGGTAAAAAAACAAAAATCATTTTTTCTGTTTTTCTATTGCTCGCTTTAATTCTAGTAATCGCTGTTTTTACCGCTACAACTGCACAGACGCTTGTTGGCGAGCCCCAAATAGTTGTTCCTACTTTCGGGCTTATTTTTGTTGCTATTTTAACCGGCTGTATGATTTATGTATGGAAATTGAATTATCCGCTTTCTACAATTACTGGACTCGCACTTTTGGTTGTACTTCTGGTTTTAGGTAATGCACTGCCCGTAATCGTCAGCAATATAAAATTCTGGATGATTGTGCTTTTAATATATTGTTATATTGCCTCTGTTATTCCTGTGAATATTCTTCTGCAGCCGCGTGATTATCTGTCTGCATTTTTGCTTATCTTTGGCTTACTTTTTGGATATGCTGGGCTGATAATATCACATCCGAATATAAATACTCCTGCATTAACTGGTTTTAATACTCGTATCGGTAATCTCTGGCCAATGATGTTTGTCTTTATCGCCTGTGGTGCTGTTTCTGGATTCCATTCGTTGATTTCATCAGGCACTACTTCTAAACAAATCGCTATCGAGTGCGATGCTAAAAAAATTGGATACGGTGCAATGGTTACTGAAGGCGTGCTGGCAATTCTTGCGCTTTTATGTGTGTGTGCTGGGCTTTACTGGACCGGTGCTTCCTGCACACCGCAACTTATTTATCCTGAACTGATTAAGTCAGGTGATTATATTGGTACATTTGCTACCGGATACGGTGAAATAACAAAAAATATCTTTGGTTCTTCATTCGGAAAATTTATCGCTATTTTGATATTGAATGCATTTGTAATAACCACACTTGATACCGCTACAAGAATTACAAGATATATCGCAACTGAACTTTTTGGTGAAGGGTTTGGTATAAAAATTTTCAAGAACAAATACTTTTCAACTTTAGTTGTGGTAGCACTATCAGGCGTTCTGGCATTCAGTGATTGGAAAAAAATCTGGCCTGTATTCGGCGCATCCAATCAGTTAATTGCAGCACTAGTTTTGATAGTTATCACAGGCTATCTTTTTAACTTAAAAAAACCAATCAAGTATACCTTGTATCCTGCGATTTTTATGTTTCTGACAACTGTTTCTGCATTAATTTATCAGACGGTTCAATTTATCAAACAGGGTAATTTTTTACTCGCTTTTATCGGACTGTTTCTTATCATTTTATCTGTTTTTGTTCTCACAGAAGCTCAAACAAAATTCCGACATATCTACCCTCTTAAGCGAAATTAATGATATGTTATGTACCTCAAAATAAAAAAATTCAAAAAATACAAAGAGTGCTTGACAAAATAAAGGTTTTTTGTTATATTATTTGTAGTCATGCTCCGATAAATCGGAGCACGCTCTAACTTTTAAGGAGAATCTATGCTAATGCTCTCACCTGAACTCTCTCTCTCTCTCTCTCTCTCAAGAACTATGCCTGAATAATTCAGAATTAAGAATTGAGAATTTAGAAGTCATTGCGAACCCTGATGGCAATCTGGGTGAAGCAATCTCAACCAATAAAAATAATTCTTTTGTAGTCGCAGACCTTCAGTCTGCGTTTTTGTTTTGTAATGGCAGGGCTTGTTCCCGTTTTTTTGTAGGTGTGCTTTTTAATCTGCTTTGTAATTCAGGATTTAGAAAATTCGTTATTAAGGTAGTGTTTAAAATTTTATGAAAGAAAAAAAACAATTCAATCAGAACAAATCAATAAGACTACTTAACATTTTTGTACTTGCTTTTCTATTTTTTTATTTTATTTCCTTAATAAAAGCAAATGGCACTGAAATAAATCCTGCAACATTTGAATATATCCATAAAAAATCGCTCAACATATTAGAATTATACAAACACTATGAAGCGATGATACAAAAATTCAATCCAAAATTCTTATGCGATGTTAGTATGATTACTCCGGGCATCTTTGCTGAGGATATTATTTTTGTTATTCCCACAACAGTTGGTTCATGTAATATAAACGTAGAACAAATGGATTTTGGATTTTATTATAGATGGGGAATGAAATATTTTTCTATGGCTCTCTTTTTCCTAAATCAAGGTGTTCGCTTGATAGTTCCTGAATATGAACTTCCTTCTTATTATAAAAATATATACGATTGGTCGGAAGTTAATGATTTGATGGGGTTAAGGTTTATTATCAGCAAAAATATTATTTTCAATTTTTTTATTTTGGGTGGCTGGTCTCCTTATATTGTGACAGCTCCTGACGGAAGTAAACAGTTTGGAGTATATAAAGAGGATGGTAAATATTATTCAAATGTATATAAAGAATCAAAAAGCTTAGTTGATTTCTATTTATATGGTTATGAGAATAAAGCTTTATATAATTCTACTGAAAAGAAACTTGATGTATATAAAGGTGCTAAATATATTGGGAAGAAACTAACGGTTAGTTATAATTATTATAGGAATGAAAATACACATCAGGCCGGACTTGGATTTGGAGACCTTACACTAAACGAATCTATTTCAGTTAATTCAGCTATTTTTTTCAATATTTATAAAAAAGATGATTGGTTCAGTTTAGATTATGTTTTATCTAAACTGAGAATTAATTTTTTAAGACCTAAACATAAATATATAGAAAAATTTGGAAAAGAAATAAGTTTCTATGTTGGGTCGAATATTGGAGTATCTTATTCAAAAGGTTTATTTGACGAGGGACTAATTGGTTATTCCGGGGATATAGCTTTTGGTGTATCTACATGTGCATTAACAATTAGCTTTTCAAAAAACTATCATGAAATGTTATATCGGTTACCTCTAAAGAATTATGCCCTGAGATGTATAAATATTAGATTAGGATTTTAGTTTCAGCAAATAAAATAAAAAGGTATTTTGTGCCAGACTTCAGATGAAATGTTAGACTTTGAAAGTTGAAAAAAGGAAAGATGTTTACTTTAAAAAACAAAAATCAAAAAAATATTTTTTTGTTGAGTATCTTTACATTTATTATTTTTGAAATAATATTTGCTGAAAATAATATAGAGACAACTTCTATATTACAGGACTCATCTATAAAATTAATTGATTACTATCAAAAATATATTTCCACCATTAAAGGCCAAACTTGTAGATTTAATCCTACATGTTCCAATTTCGCTAAAGAATCAATTTTAAAATTTGGCTTTTTTACAGGTTTTTTAATGGCATCGGATAGATTACAAAGATGTAATTATTTTGGTGAATGGGGAAACGACCCGGTTGAAAAACATTATATTTTTGCTAATCTTACAAATGAAAAAAAAGATGACTTTAACTTAGTGGAGAATCAGAAATTAAAAACTATTTCTGTTGAGCCTAATTTAGATTTGGCTGATAAATTATTTTCTGATGAATGTTATGATTCTGCTTTGCTTGAGTATACAAGATATGTTCATTATAATCAAAATTCAAAATTTCTTAATTACTCATATTACAAAATTGGATTATGTTATCTAAAAAAAAGTGATTTTAAAAAATCTAAAATATATTTTGAACAATGCACAATAGACTCATATGAAATTTATTTAGTATCCCAATTAGCTCTGGGTAAAATTTACCTTGATACAAAAGCATACCATTTAGCACGAAATAAATATTTTGAAATCTGTAATGATGAAAAGTATCCCAAAATTGCTAAAAAAGCAAAACTTTTGTATGCATGGAGTTATGTAATGGAAAGACGCTGGAAAGAAGCAAACGATGAATTTATACAATTAAGAGAAAAATTTACTGAACCAGCGGAGAAACAAGTCATTGAAAGGATAATAAATGAATTAAATGTAGTAAATAAACTAAAGAAAAAATCGCCAACAAAAGCCGCTCTATTTTCCTTAATACCTGGGTTTGGTAAAATCTATTCCGCGAAAATAGCCGATGGGGTATTCTCTTTTTTCTTAATTACTGGTTTAGGATATTTGGCTTATGATTGCTACACCAAAAATGTATATCCCTCGGCAGTCATTTGGTCATTATTTACATTTTCTTTTTACACCGGCAATATTTATAGTGGTGCTGATGCAGCTATTAATTACAACAGTAATAAAGAAAAAGAGTTTATGAATAACCTAAAAAGAGAAATTGAGCCATTAATTGAGTGGAATAGAAATTCTTGTGGTAGTTACCACAAAAAAAGGAGGACGTGATGAGTAAAAATGGAAAATACTGGGAATTATTGACGGTTTTGATTTTTATATTCGGTTTTTATGGTTATTCTTCAGCCGAAGAAGGAACAGAAAAAGTTGACGTATCGGAAAGAATGTCAAAATTTTATAAAAATGCATTTCAGACAGAAAAAAAGAAAGTAAATAATATCAAGAAATTAGCTGTTGTGGTTAATTCTACTGTATACTCTTATCCAGTCACTGAAAGTGAATTAGACTGGATTCAAGAAGAATTTATAGCACAAATAAGAGAATTAAAATTGTTTACTTGTGTTGATAAAAAGGAAATACTGATTCAGATTAGTAGCTCTACCGTTCAAAGCCTTTCCTCACCATTGGTGGTTGAGGAAAGAAGTAGCCAAAAAAAAACTGATTATTATGCTGGTGGACAGTATGCATATTCATCTGATATGCATTTTTCTGAAACTGAGATAGTTGATATCAATTTTAATACAATTCAGCCAAACGAACTCTTAACTTTCAAAGAAAAACTTGGTGCCGATGCTGTCTTAATTATCTGGGTCTGGAGGTCTCGTTGGAAGGCGGTTACTCTTGTAGATAATATTAAGGGATATGTAGACGCAATGCAAAAAGGATACGAAACCCCGGGAGGATTAGGGCCAAGTTTGGATTTCAATCCTTCTAACAGAGTATGTCTAGCTGCACAGATTTTGGATACAACATCAGGTGAAACAATTAGTACTGGGTTTGTAGACGGTGAGTCAGGAATAGAAGTAGACCTTAAGAAACCAAAGTTTTTTGGGACATGTGCTTTACTAACTTTCACCGGAGGTTTGGCATTACCTTTTCTGGTTCCTGGCTGGTCATCTTCTTATGAGGAAGATATGAAGATTGATTGGGGAGATATAAATAAACCTAAATTGAAGGTTCCTCAATTGAAAGATGATAATGAATCTAAAAATTTAGTACTTAAAGCTGGAGTAAGAAAAATATTAAATGGAATGATATTAAAATATAAGTATCAATAAAAATTAATAAGAGAAAATTGGGGTGATGAGATGAAAAAATGTTTAATTATTATTATGATTATCTGTGGAGTTTTAGGGAAAATTGAAAGATGTAAAGCAAGTGGACTTTATCCAGATGTTCTTGACTCAGATGAAAGAAGTAAACTTATCTGGGGATTGTCAACTATGGATATAAAAATTGTTAAGAAAAAAAATCCTTATTTAGCTGCACTCTGGGCAATTTTGCCTGGTGGTGGATGCTTTTATAATGGTAAAGTAGGTAAAGGAGCAGGTTACTTATTAACCGGTGGCGGATTTGGTTTCTTGTATGTTTGGAGCATCTACGATTCCTATATGACAGCCATCTATATAAATGAAAAAGCTACATTAGATTTGATAGAGCAAAAAAAAATTGAATACAAGAAAAAAGAAGAACAAACTAAAAAACTCGAAGTATCAGATGAGGAGAAAAAGTCAAAGATGCGCGAGTATTTTACAAAAGGTCAACAGGCATTTAGTAATGGTAACTATGAAAAAGCAATAGAATTCTATGAGAAAGTATTAAAAATTGACACCAGACATCAACCATCAATAGAAAATATAAAGAGGGCAAAAGAAAAATTGAACGAAAGTAAAAAATAAAAAAAGAAAAAATCTATATAAAATGACATCAAGAAATAGTGAAGACGGTAAAGAAATGGGAATGGAGGGAAATGGTGCCTGAGAAATGGTGAAATGGGGTGAAATGGTGGTGAAATGGTGCCTGACTTGTGAAATGGTGCCTGACTTGAAATTTTCAAACTTGTGTGACAATGACAATAGATTTCGTAGCAAGATAAAATGATACACTGATTTTCAGAATGGCAATTCATCCAAGAACCTGTCCCAAATTCTGTTCCAACGCCGGGCTGGGGTGGTAATGGTCACCCTGCCATCTGTCTTTTTACAATAGCAAAACTTTGTTTTGCAGACAGGTGGTAGGGTCATTTTTTTATTGACTTTTTAGGTTTTTTTGCTATAATTTTTGTTATGAAAACCCTCAACGAAATCAAAAAAATAATACAAGCACATAAAACTGAATTGCACGACAAATATAAAGTCAAAAAAATTGGTGTTTTTGGTTCATATGTCAGGAACACACAAACCCCAAGAAGCGATATTGATATTCTGGTTAGTTTTAACGAGGCCATAAGCCTTCTAAAACTAGCGGGATTGGAAATATTTCTGGAAGATATTTTGGGGGTTAAAACGGAAGTTGTCCCAAAAGAAGATATCCGACGGGAATTGAAAAAAAATATTTTACGGAATGTGGTTTATTTATGAAACGGAAATATATTCTTTTTATTAAGGATATATTAATTCTACTTCGTTAAGTTGAAATTGTCATTGCGAGGTGGAACCGAAGCAATTTCGTCTTTAGTATTGAGATTACCACGCCTTCGGCTCGTAATGACACCTTATTGAATATCCCATCAGTTAAAGATACACTTAACGAAGTAGGGTTAAAAAGATAAGAATCATTAGAGTCATAAATAAAATTACAAGAATGACTGAGATGGTGACAGCCATTTTTTTTGTTTGCAATTTTTGGCATTTTTGAGTATAATTTAAGATATGAAAAAGAAAAGGTGGTTAGTGCTTTTTGTTTCTATATTTCTACTTTTTTCTGGATTCCAGATAGCACCATTCGGGAATGATATTTCGTGTCAACTTTTTACCTGCCTTTATACACAGGGATTTCCGAAATATGACGATACAAAAGTGCTGCCAAAAGAAGCACAGTTTTATGAAAAACTACCGAACGATTTTGTGAAATGCGGGCTTTGTCCGTGGCGATGCACAATCGCACCTAACCAACGAGGTGTCTGTAGAACCCGAGAAAACAAAGACGGCAAACTTTATACACTTACATATTCTCGACCTTGTACAATAAATGTTGACCCGATAGAAAAGAAACCATTTTTCCATTTTTTGCCGTCGGAAGCAGCATTCTCTATCGCAACTGCCGGCTGTAATGTCGGATGCAAATTCTGCCAGAACTGGCAGATTTCTAAAATTATGCCTGATGAAAGTTCGGCGCTTTATATCACGCCTGAAGATATTGTCAGAACTGCTAAAAAAAGTGGCGCAAAGGTTATCGCCTATACATATACAGAACCAACAGTTTTTTACGAATATATGATTGAAATTTCGTCATTAGCAAAAAAAGAAGGACTGAAAAATGTGGTTGTCTCATGCGGATATATCAATCCTGAACCTCTGAAAAAACTTTTGAAATATGTTGATGCTTACAAAGTTGACTTAAAATCGTTCAATAAAAAATACTATGAAGATATTGTCGGTGCGCAACTTGAGCCTGTTTTAGAAACAATAAAAACGGTAAAACAAGCCGGTGTTCATTTAGAGATTGTGTATCTTGTTGTGCCTACGCTTAATGATAAGCCCGACGAAGTGCGTCAGATGGCAAGATGGCTTGTAAAGAATATTGGAACAGATGTTCCACTACATTTCACACGATTTCATCCGGAATACAAAATGCTGAATTATCCGACAACACCAGTTTCTACCGTTGAGAACTTAAGAAAAATTGCAATGAATGAGGGACTAAAATATGTATATGTTGGTAATGTTCCACCGGGTAACGAAGGTGAAAATACATACTGTCCGAAATGCAAAAAACTGTTAATCAAACGGCTCGGTTTCTATGTAGACAAGAATAATGTTGTTAACGGTTGTTGTAAAATCTGCGGTCAGAAAATATACGGTGTCTGGCAAAAATAATGTTTTCACGTTGTCGCTAACTAGAAAACATAAATTGATATGAATTTGACTGTTTGGGTAGAATTATTTCTTGCAGGGCTCGGGTTTGGTTTCGGTCCCTGTTTTTTATTTTGTGCACCTGTTATTTCATCGTATATTTTTGCAAAAGGGCTTAATCATAAAGAAGGGCTAAAATGGGTGATTGTTTTTTCTATTGGTAGAATTGCTGCCTACAGTATTTTGGGTTTGGTGGCAGTTGCTTTTGTAAATACAGTCGGTATCCAAAAAAATATTTTTAAGCAGACTGCAGGTATTCTAATAATTTTATTGTTACCGTTATACGAATTTGGTAAAGAGAATATAAAATTCTGCAGTTTTATTCATAGATATTTTAATAATAAAACCCAAACAGGCAGTTTGTTGCTCGGTCTTTTTATCGGGCTTACACCTTGTATACCACTTATCGGTATTTTAACTTATATAGCGTGTAAATCAGCAAATATTTTTTATGGATTTCTTAACGGACTGGTATTTGGACTCGGAACACTTTTTTCACCACTTATACTTCTGGGTATATTCAGTGGTTTGTTGGCAAACTTGGCATTAAAATTAGGAAAGTTATATCTGGTGTTCAAGTTAATCGCGAATATCATTCTCGTTTATTTTGGTATAAAACTTATTTTATGGCATTGATATCACTTTTTTTGCTTGGGTTTGTATCGCTTGGTTACCAGATTCTGCTTCTGCGTGAATTATTGGTTGTTTTTTTTGATAATGAATTGGTAATCGGTATATTTATCGCAAACTGGATGCTGATAGTAGCGGTTGGTTCATATATAACAGAGCGTGGCAGAGTAAAAATTGAAAATGCAGATAAGTTACTAAAAATTTGTGTTTTACTGACGGCAGTTATTACACCATCTGAATTACTCGGAATACGGGTTGCAAGACATCTTACCAATAAAGCACCGACGGAAATGTTAGGGTTAATCCCTGTGTTTGTTATTTCGTTCTTAACTGTCGTTGTGATTTGTTTTCTTTTTGGTAGTTGGTTTGTGTTATCAGCCCAGATATTCCGACAGCGAAACTCGGCTGGCATAGTATATGCAGTGGAAACATCAGGTGCAGTTTTTGGTGGATTCATAACGAATATAATTTTGATAAAATATCTATCTGCATTCCAGATAAGTTTGTTTTTTTCTGCTTTAATTTTTGGGTTTCTGATATTCGCATCGTATAAAAAATTTTTTCTTTTTTGGATACTTGTATTACTTGGCATCATATTTTTTCATTCTGAAACTATTGATAGATTTTCGTTTTCACAACAATGGAAACCATTTGAACCTGTTGAGACAAAAGATTCGTTTTATGGCAGAGTAACAGTCCTAAAAGCAGGTGATACCGATTACGATTTTTACGAGAATTCAACTAAAATTTATTCTACAATACCATCTGTACAAAATGAAGAAATAACACATATCCCGTTGGCACTGGTACCTTCGTGCAAAAATATCCTGTTGCTTGGGGATGCTAATAATGAGATAAATGAGTTGTTGAAATATAAAATAATAAAAATTGATTATGTTATTTCTAATCCGGTTTTTTTTGAAGTATTAAAAAAATACTCGGCTGATTTTAATAGCCTTAACTTGAAAGTTCATCTTGCAGATGGCAGATTTTTTGTCAAACAAATAACTGAAAAATACGATTGTATTATTCTCAATATCTCACCGCCGCTGACAGGTCTTGCTAATAGGTATTTTACAAAAGAGTTTTTTGGTGAATTAAAAAAAATATTATCACCTGATGGCATCTTAATATTCCCGCTTTTATCATCTGAAAACTATATGTCTGATGAGCAACGGTTTTTATCCGCATCTGTTTTTAATACTGTAAAAAGCGTCTTTGAATACTGCGAAACAGTGCCTGCATCATATAATTATTTTTTATGCGCTGCTAAAAAAATTGAGATAATTCCAGAGATATTAAAACGGGAATTACAGATACAAAAAATTACAACAAAATATCTTACACCGTATTATCTTGATTATATTTTGAGAAAAGATAGAGTAGAAAAACTGGCTGATTGGATTTCGTCTAAAAAAGCATTCACAGGGTTGAATTATGATTTTCAGCCGCTGTGCTATCTTTATGGTTTGAGATACTGGCTTTCGTATTTCAACAGCAGATTGGTATCTTTTTCACCTTCTATTACTCGCTGGCTTGTTGCTGTTTTGTTTTTTAGTTATATTTTTCTGGTTCTTTTTTTTGTAAAAATTAAAAAATTACTATTTGAATCTGCGCTTGTTGTTATCAGTTTTCTCGCTATGGTGTTTGAACTGATTCTAATTTTTGCGTTTCAATCGGTCTATGGCTATATTTACTACCAAATCGGACTGCTGTTTTCGTTAAATCTTTTAGGAATTGGAACTGGCAGTTATGTGGGCGGAAAAATGTTTAAACAAGAAACACGCGTTAAGACAATAAAAAATACAATGTGGTTCATTATTCTGTATTCTTTAATTTTAGGTTCCTTGTTTAAAATTGGAATGACCATTCCATTATCAGTTTTTTATGTCTTGGTATTTATAGCAGGACTGTTTGTAGGACTCATATTCCCGTTAGTAACAACAAAAGAAACCATTGGTAAGTTCTATGCGCTGGACCTTTTAGGCGCATTAGCTGGTTCTATATCAGCAAGTTTGATTTTTGTTCCACTAATTGGCACGATAAATACTTGCTTTTTTGTTGGGTTAAGTTTGCTATTGACAATTTTAATTATTTTTGTAAAATAATATTAACTCCGAGTCTGATTGCTTAAGTTACGGCAAATTGTAATATAGCATTAGACCGATAGAGTATGGCTGGAAACGGCTATGCTTCCCTTCAGGGAAGGAGATTTCCTATTATGAGGTTGTTTGGAAGAAGGTTCCGGTTTTTGTCTTTTACAATCGGGACTTTTTTATTTGTAAAATTGGGTTTAGGCAGTATAGAAGCAAAACCGAAGCTGGTTCTTGCATCAACCACTTCAACTCTGGATTCTGGATTGTTTGATATACTGATTCCACTATTTGAAAAAAAATATAACTGCAAAGTAAAAATAATTGCAGTTGGTACAGGGCAGGCGATTCGGCTGGCAAAAGACGGCAATGCCGATGTTCTTTTGGTTCACGACAGGATATCAGAAGAAAAGTTTGTATCTGATGGCTATGGTACAAAACGGCTGGATGTAATGCACAATGATTTTTTCGTTATTGGTCCGAAAAATGACCCAGCGGATATAAAAGGATTGACAGTATTAAATGCATTCCAGAAAGTATCTGAAACAAAACCATTTTTTATTTCACGCGGCGATGATTCAGGAACACATAAAAAGGAATTAAGTATCTGGAAAAAACTAAACATAAAACCGTCGGGAAGTTGGTATATTGAAAGCGGAACAGGTATGGAAACGACATTAAGGATTGCCAATGAAAAAGTAGCATATACCTTGTGTGATAGAGCAACATGGCTATCTCACAAAAAAGAAGTGGATGCATTGGATATTCTTGTAGAAGGTGACCCTGTATTGTTTAATCCATATTCTGTAATTGTTGTTTCACCGTCAAAACATCCGTGGGTAAAATACGAACTTGCCAAAAAATTTGCTGATTTCATAAGAAGTTCTGAAGGACAAAACATTATCAAAAATTATGGAATTGATAAATTTGGAACTCCTTTATTTTTTCCCGATGTGATAAAATAAAGGAAATTTAATAAGAAATGGATAGTTGCTCATTTAGCTAAATGAGCAAATGAGCAAAAAAAGGGGCGGTATGAAAAAGATTTTTTGGATTACGGTTTTTATCGGTTGGTTTTCAAGATTGGTTTTTTGTATGGAAACAGATACAAATGCAGTAGAGGATTCCCCAAAAATCAAACCGACCGGTTTTGCAAGTGTAAGATTTACGGTTGATACCACAGCTGGAAATAAAGACGGGTTTACAATTGCCCAAGCCCGTTTCGGAGCAAAGGGAGATATAACAAAAGATGTGGCTTTTTCGTTCTCGCTTGAAGGTACGAATACGGATACAAACAACAACAAAACACTTTATGATATATATCTGGATGTCAAATCAGTGCCTTATTTTACACTCCGTTTAGGACAGTTCAAGTATAAATTTTCGCTTGAAAATGTGATATCTGATGCGGATTTAGAACTGATAAACAAATCTGATGTGATTAGTAATTTAGTTTCACCGACAAGAGATATCGGGATTGAACTATCGCGCGAGTTTTCTTTTTCATCTGTAAAAGGCAACATTTTTGCAGGTATTATGAATGGTAGCGGGTCAAATCAGTCAGATGAGAATGACAATAAAATGGCTGTTGCTAGATTGGTTTTTAGTCCGGTAAAAGGGCTTAATCTCGGTAGCTCTTATTATGATAGTGCAATAAGCACAAATACATTTAACAAAGATAGAATTGGATTAGAGATGAAATATGAAGTAGAAACTTTATTATGTAAAGCCGAATATATTCTTGGTCAAGATGATTCTATTTCAGAAGGTAAAAAAACTACAACTAAAAAAGAAGGATATTATATTACAATCGGTTACACAATGTTTTCTTCCTGTGTTTTGCTTGCTCGGTATGATGTATGGGATTCCAGTTTGAAAACTATCGGCAAAAAAAACAGCAGATGGACTTTTGGTATAAATTATTTTCTTGATAAGAATGTTCTATTAAGAAATAATTACGAACAAAAAACAGAATCGCCGTCGGTAAAAAACGATTTAATAATGACACAATTACAGGTTAAATTTTAATGGAATATATTTTTGAAGGTATCAGACAGGGATTACAACTTTTGTATCCGCCTAAAAAAGAGATTTTAGAAATCGTTTTTATTTCTCTGCTTGTCTCTGGAAGCGCCACCATCATAGCGAGTTTTTTCGGGATACCCATCGGTATTTTTGTTGCATTAAAAGAATTCAAATTACGCCGTTTCATTATTGGGCTTTTTAATACTTGGCTGGCGATTCCCGCAGTTGTGATTGGGCTTTTGGTTTATATTTTTTTATGCCGGAAAGGTCCGCTTGGTGTTTTCGGATTTCTGTTCACACCTTACGCAATAATCATTGCCCAATCCATTTTAGCGCTGCCAATAATAATTGCATTAACAGTTTCAGCATTAAAAAATATCGCAAAAGATATTAAAGATTTGGCATATTCGCTTGGCGCAAGCAGATTACAGATGGCTTTAACAGTAGTTAAAGAACAGAAGTTTGCCTTTTTGACAGCGATTATCACCGGTTTTTCAAGAATTATAGGCGAAACAGGGATGACGCTTATGGTCGGTGGAAATATCAAAGGCGCAACAAGAGTTCTTACAACTGCAATTTCGCTTGAAACAATGAAAGGCAATTTTGAATTCGGAATCGCATTAGGTGTCGTTCTTATTTTTGTCGCGCTTATGTTAAACATAATTTTACAAATAGTTCAAGGAAAATAATGAAAATAGAGATAGCAAATCTTAGTAAAAAAATCGGTTCTGCTAAAGTATTAAAAAATATAAATCTGCTTTTTGAATCAGGTAGTACTAATGTAATAGTTGGACCTAATGGCGCTGGTAAAACATCGCTTTTAAGACAGATTGCGTTATTAGACAAGATTTGTAATGGTGATATTTTTTTTGATAACCAATCCGTCTTAAAAATGTCAGCACAGACCAAACTACATCTTCGTAGAAGAATAGGGTTTGTTTTCCAAACACCTGTAATTTTAAGTGGAACAGTTTATGATAATTTGGTTTATGGGTTAAGAGTCAGCAAGAAGAAAATTTACAAAAATGAAATAGACACTATACTTACTAAAGTTGGTTTATCCAAAAAAAATCAACAATACGCAAAAACACTATCAGGCGGTGAAAAACAGCAGCTATCATTAGCAAGAGTGCTTGTTTTACATCCTGAGGTTTATATTTTTGACGAACCAACTGTTAATCTTGACCCTGGAAGCGTAAAAGTGATTGAAAATACGATTTCCGAATTATCAAAACTAAAAAAGACAATCGTGTTAACTACACATAATTTGCGACAAGCACGAAAGTTCGGTCAAAAAATATTTTTTATGAATAATGGTAAAATTATACAAAAGGGCACTGTTGACGAAGTTTTTAATCAGCCAATATCTGTTGATATAGCAGAATACTCGTTTGCAGAAAATATTTTTAACGGAAAAATTACAACAGAAAACGGTCAAAAGTATTTCTTAAGCAATGGTATTAAAATGAATGTTGTTGCTGATGACAATATATCCGAAGTTTCAGCAGTTTTACATGCTGAAGATATTTTTGTATCAAGAATGCCGTTTAAGTCCAGTGCCCGAAATTGTTTTAACGGAAAAATCAAAAAAATAGAAAATATCGGGGCTGTATATAATCTGGTTGTAGATGTTGCAGGCACAGATTTTGAGACGGTAATAACTAAACAATCGTTAGTTTCTATGAATCTTAAAACTGGTGATGAAATATACCTTACATTCAAGGCGACATCCGTACATTTGATAAAAAACAGTTAGCCAATGTAAGCAAATGCTTACATTTTGAATTTATGAAACTGATAGACAATTTTGGAAGAGTAATTGATTATCTACGGATTTCAGTTACAGACAGGTGCAATTTAAGATGTGTATATTGTATGCCAAAAGAAGGTGTTGAGAATATTCCATATAATGAAATTCTTCGTTATGAAGAAATTCTGGAAATTGTTGATGTTGCAATTTCGCTTGGTATAAAAAAAATTCGGATAACAGGCGGCGAGCCACTTGTAAGAAAAGGGCTCATCCCGTTTCTTTGCGAATTGTCGCAGAGAAAAGTAGATTTTTCTATTACTACAAATGGGATTTTACTTGGTGATTTTGCAAAAGACCTGAAGAAAGTGCGTGTCAAAAGAATAAATGTAAGTTTAGATACTCTTTCAGAAAAAAAATTTTTTCAAATCACACGAGGTGGTAACATAAAAAAAGTAATCAATGGAATTTTGAGAGCAAAAGAAGTAGGTATTGAACCGATAAAAATAAACACAGTAGTTTTAACAGATGCTAATGAACAGGAGATAAAAAATTTTGTTGAATTTGCAAAAACTAACGGACTTGTTTTAAGGTTTATAGAGCATATACCTTTTGTAAACAATCAGAAAACAAATTTTGCCCAATTTGAACAAATGTTCAAATCAAAATACAAACCCAGTGCAGTAAATATTGAAGGATTTGGTCCTGGCAGACATTACAGAATTAACGGTGCAATAATCGGTTTTATTTCTTCTATATCCCGGCCATTCTGTAAAAAATGTAATCGGTTGCGTTTAACTGCCAACGGCAAACTGCTACCTTGTTTGGGTTATCCAACAGAAATTGATTTGAAAAAAGCGATAAGAAGGGTAGGAAAAAAGAAAAGCAAAGAAATAAAAAATTTATTTCTGGATGCTGTCTCAAAAAAACCAGAAAAGCACTTGTTTAATCAGCCCAAAGATTGTATGAATATAAAAAGTATGATTAGTATAGGAGGTTAGTATGAAAGCTTTTACAGACTTCACACACCTTAATAAAAAAGGAAAAATGCAAATGGTTGATGTTTCTCAAAAAAAAATAACTTTAAGATATGCCAGAGCGGAAGGGACAGTTAAAATGTCAGTGGATGCAGTAAAAAAAATCAAAAAAAACGAAATCCAAAAAGGTGATGTGCTTACAACCGCAAAATTAGCTGCAATAATGTCAGCAAAAAATACAAGCAGTTTGATTCCACTTACTCATCCGATAAAAATTACTCATAGTGATATGCAATTTTTGTTCTTAAAAAATGGAATAAAAATGATTTCTGAAGTCAAAGCGGTTGATACGACTGGCTGCGAGATGGAAGCGATAACGATGGTAGCGGTTGCAGGGCTTACGATTTACGATATGATAAAAGCGGTTGATAAAACGGCTAATATAACAAATATTTATCTTCTTGAAAAAAGCGGTGGAAAAACCGGATATTGGAAAAGAAGCAAGGTTAAAAATGTAAGCAAATGCTTACATTTTCTGGGATATGCAAGGCAAAATAATTTCAATAAATATCAGTAAAAAAAAAGGAACCGTGAAAAGACCAATTAGAACAATTGCTCTAATTAGAAGAAATTGGGGTATTGTTGGTGATGCCCATTCCGGTAGTAATCGGCAGGTTAGTTTTCTCGGTTGGGAAGTAGTAGAAAAATTCAAAATTCAAAATTCAAAATTAAAAATTAAAATAAAACCAGGTGACTTTGCGGAAAATATAACAACTAAAGGAATTGACTGGACAGAAGCAAAAGTCGGCAACAAAATAATTATTAAAAAAAATGTAAGCAAATGCTTACATTTGCCGGAATTACAAATTACTCAAATTGGTAAAGAATGTCATTCCGGTTGTGCTATAAAAAAATTAGTTGGGAATTGCATAATGCCTAAATCAGGCGTTTTTGCAAAAGTATTATCAGGCGGTAAAATAAAAACAGGCGATAAAATAGAGGTGAAGAATGATTAAAATCGGTATTCTTACCTGTAGCGACAAGGGCTCAAAAAGTGAACGGACAGACATATCAGGACCTTTAATCAAAAAAATGGTTAAATCAATGAAAGGCAAAGTAATAAAATATGAAATTGTGCCTGACAGTAAAAAAATTATCTCCCAAAAATTGAAGGAATGGTCTGACAAACTGAGACTTGATTTAATTTTTACGACGGGTGGCACTGGTCTTGCCTCGCGTGATATTACGCCTGAGGCAACGGAAGAAATTATTGACAAAAAAGTTCCAGGATTTTCTGAAATAATGCGATTAGAAGGTTTTAAGAATACTAAATACTCAATTTTATCAAGAGGTATTTCGGGATTGAGAAAAAAAACGCTTATTATCAACCTTCCTGGCTCGGAAAAAGCAGTCAGAGAAAGCCTGAAAATTATTCTACAGTCAATCCCGCATGCAATTGAAATTATTCATGGTAAAACAGAACACAGTTGTAAAAATGAAAAAAAGTAGTTGACAAAATAAGATATAAATAGTAAAATCAAAGCAGTGGAAAAAGTAAAAATTAATCTTGAGAAATGCAAAGGCTGTTATTTGTGTATTTCAGTTTGCCCAAGTGAATGTCTTAAAATTTCTGAAAAGATAAACAAACTTGGCTATAAACCTGTTGAATTTATCAATAATGAAAAATGCAATTCCTGTGGGTTTTGTTTTCTAATGTGTCCCGATGTAGCAATTGAGGTTTACAAATGAACAACGATAAAATTTTGATGAAAGGGAATATTGCACTTTGTGAAGGTGCAATTGCTGCAGGTGTAGATGCATATTTTGGTTATCCAATAACACCACAAAATGAAGTGCCTGCCTATATGTCAAAAAGGATGGTGGAACTTGGTCGGGTTTTTATCCAATCAGAAAGTGAGCTTTCAGCAATCAATATGGTTTTTGGCGCAGCAGTTTGTGGAAAACGAACAATGACAACGTCATCTTCACCTGGGATTTCGCTGAAACAAGAAGGCATCTCGTATCTTTGTGCTTGTGAATTACCTTGTCTGATTGTCAATATTCAGCGAGGTGGACCTGGTTTGGGAAATATAGCAGGAAGTCAGGCAGATTATTTTCAGGCAACAAAAGGTGGTGGGCACGGAGATTACCGAATGATTATTTTAGCACCGTATTCAGTAAAGGAACTATATGATTTTTCATATCTTGCGTTTGATTTAGCAGATAAATACAGGAATCCTGTTATGATACTATCTGATGGTGTTGTAGGACAGATGATAGAGCCGATAACGACTGTTCACGAGTTCACGAGTTCACGAGTTCACGAGAAAAATTGGAAACTAGATGGCTGTGCAGGACGGGAACCGAGATTTATTCGCTCGTTGATTATGGAAGAGGGTGAACTTGAAAAGCATAACTGGCATCTGAATGAAAAATATGATGAAATTAAAAAAAAAGAAGTCCGCTGTGAAGTTGATTTTATTGACGATGCCGAAATAGTTATTGTTGCTTTTGGAATTGTTGCAAGAATCTGTAAATCGGTGATAAAAAAATTAAGACAAGCAAATAACAAAATTGGATTTGTCAGACCGATAACACTATGGCCATTTCCTGAGAAAATTATTACAGAAATAGCAAGGAAAGCGAAAAAGATTCTTGTTGCCGAAATGAACATGGGACAGATGGTTGAAGATGTAAAACTTGCCGTTAATGGTATTTGTCCTGTTGAGTTTATAGGCAGACCAGGGGGAGGTGTTTTTGATGAAGAAGGAATTATCGGTAAAATCAAAAAAATTCAGATATAGAAAAAACAAGCGATGTGCTCGGGGCATTAAATTGCGATAAAACAATTTGTAAGCAAATACTTACATTTATTTATGAAAGCAATTTTTTTAAAACCAGAAAGTTTGACAGAAAAAACAAACAGTTACTGTTCAGGCTGCGGGCATGGTGTGATACATCGTTTGATAGCAGAAGTTATTGATGAATTAAATATACGCGAAAAAATAATAGCAGTAGCGCCTGTTGGTTGTGCTGTTTTTGCTTACTATTATTGGAATTTTGATGTAACCGAATCGGCACACGGTAGACCACCTGCGGTTGCGATTGGTATAAAAAGATGTCTACCGGATAGAATTGTTTTTACATATCAAGGTGATGGTGACCTTGCGGCGATAGGGACCGCTGAAATTGTTCATGCTGCCAATCGCGGTGAAAACATAACGACTATCTTTGTTAATAATGCCAATTATGGGATGACTGGTGGACAGATGGCACCGACGACGATTTTAGGACAAAAAACAACCACTACACCATTTGGCAGAGATGCCAAACGAGATGGCTATCCACTAAAGGTTTGTGAACTTCTATCCTCGCTTGACGGTGTTTGCTATCTTGAACGGGTTTCGGTGACAAGCCCCAAAAATATCATGCGGGCAAAAAAGGCAATCAAAAAAGCATTTCAAAACCAAATCAATAATCTTGGATTTTCATTAGTTGAGGTTTTGTCACAGTGTCCAACTGACTGGCAGATGACACCTGTTGAGTCGGTAAAATGGGTAGATAATGTTTTGGGCAAAACTTTTCCGTTAGGTGTTTATAAAAATAAAAAATAAAAATGTAAGCAAATGCTTACATTGGTTTGAACGAAATTATGTATGAAGAGATTATTATTGCTGGTAGTGGTGGTCAGGGAATAATGTTTTTTGGTACACTTCTGTGCAATGTTGCAGTATCCCAAAACAAATATACGACATTTTTTCCGTCTTACGGTGCTGAAATACGGGGTGGCTTTGCAAGCTGTTCTGTGATAATTTCAGATGAAGAAATCGGCTCGCCGATAGTTACTAATCCATCAATTTTGATAGTTATGAATCAACAATCGTTTAGCCGGTTTTCACCAAAAATAAAAAAAGATGGATTGTTATTTGTTAATTCATCACTTGTAGAGTCCTTTTTAGAAAATGCTATTAAGATACCTGCAACTGAAACAGCATCAGATATTGGCGATGTCCGTGTAGCGAATATGGTTATGCTTGGTAAACTTATTTCAACGACAACCCTTTTTCCTGTAGAAATTGTTACAGATATTATCAAAAACACTTTTAGCACTAGAAACAATTTACTGGATACTAATCTTACTGCATTTATGAGAGGAACAGAACTATGATAAGAAAAGCAAAAGTTTCTGATGTTAAAAAGATTCATAAACTTATTAACTTCTATGCCAAAAACGGTGAGATGCTACCAAGGTCTCTGAGTCAACTTTATGAAGAGTTACAGAATTTTTATGTTGCTGAAACAAACAAAAAAATTATCGGTTGCTGTGAACTTTTTACTACTTGGGAAGACCTTGCAGAAATAAAAGCACTCGCAGTATCTCCAAAATATAGAGGAAAAGGGATTGGTAAGTCACTTGTGAATATATGTATTTTAACTTCCAGACAACTTGGTATAAAACGGGTTTTTGCATTAACATTCAAGCCGGCATTTTTCCAAAAACTTGGGTTTAAAATAATTTCAAAAGATATCCTGCCACATAAAATCTGGTTTGAATGTGTTAAATGCCATCTATTCCCGAATTGTAACGAAGTGCCTGTTATGAAAGAAATTTTTTGAACTTGGAATAATACAGAAGCCCGATAACAGTTTTTGCATCTTCAATTTTACCCATCTTTATCCAATCCATCGCAATTTTTAAGTCAATAATTTCTGGCTTTATAAACTCGTCAGCATCCGGTTTTACATCTACCTTTTTGAGATTCTTAGCAACAAATATATGCAGTTTTTCTGTAGAGAATGCGGTTGATGGATAATAAGAAATCAATTTTTTTATATTGTTAGAAGTGAATCCTGTTTCTTCTTCAAGTTCGCGTTTTACACAGTTATACGGGCTTTCGTTTTTTACTGTTTTCCCAGCAGGAAGTTCATATGTTATTTTTTTTATAGGGTATCTGTACTGTTTCACAAGGACAATTTTTTTAGTATTGACAAATGGAATAACTGCTACTGCATTAGGCTGCTTGATGTATTCTCTTAATGCTTTCTTTCTGTTAGGTAAAATTACATCATCTGCAAAAAGATTAAGTATTTTGCCACTATAGATTTTTTTCTTTTTTAATAATTTCTCTTTCATCCTAAACTATTATATCAAATAATTTGACTTTTTACCATATTTTTTATAAAATGAGATTGTTGAAAAACCCTACCACAGAGACGCGGAGAACACAGAGGGAAAATCACAGGATTAAGAATTGAGAATTAAGAATTCTGTTTTTTCTGTGAGTAAGGGCACAGCATGCTGTGCCTCTACTGTGATTTTCTCTGTGCCTCTGCGGTAAATTAACTTTTTCAACGGTATCAAAATACTTTTTAGAATAGCGTGTGGATACTGGAGGTTTTGTATGATTATATTAAAAATGATTTGTGGAATTTTGCTGCTGTTTTTAGGTTTTGTTTATCTCTATAATCCCAGGATGGTTATGAAGATAAACTTCTATGCCAAAGAGTTTTTATTTAACGATACTTATATTCTTTTACATCGCAAAAAAATCGGTGCACTTTTTATATTACTTGCTATAATTGCATTTTATATGACATGGAGTGTATTACTACGATGATTGATTTTAATTTTTTCAAGAATATCTTTACAAAATTACAAAAAAAAGTTGGTATAACAACAGAAGTTGAACTTTTCGGCGATATTACAGATAATACTACAATTGTATGGTCTGAAGGCAAATTAGAAGATTGTTATAACACTGTATCACAGGGTATTGGACTAAGAATCATAAAAAACAGTAGAACAGGTTTCGCGTATACAAATAATTTCAGTGATTCTGTAATAGACGATTTAGTTTTATTAGCAGAACAAAACCGTGAACTGATGCCTGAAGATGAATATAATACTATAGCATCACCGACTAAAATTAATACTGAACTGGATATTAGTGATGAAACTTTTAGGAAGATTCCAATTGATAAAAAAATCAATATACTGAAAAATATGGAACGATTTGCCCTATCAAACAAAAAAATAAGAAGTATCGCAAAAGCAGGTTATTCAGAATCATCAGGCGAAACTTATATCGTAAATAGTAATAGGGTTGCATATATTTCTCGTGGGACATTTTTTTCATATGGAATTTCTTGTGTTGCTTCGGATGGAAGTGAAGGGCGTGGGAAAGAAGGTGAGTGTGGCGAAATTCAGGTTGGTGGAGAATCTACAATAAAAAGGATTTTTAACGATATAGATTTTGAAACAACAACCTCACAGGCAGTTAGAAATGCTGTTGACCTTTTAGGTGCTAAACGAATAAAGACAGGCAGTTATCCAGTAATTTTTAACCAAAATGTTGGCTGTGATTTTTTAGGATTATTTTCAGCCTCTTTTTCAGCATTTGCCGTCCAGAAAAATGTTTCTTTATTGAAAGAACGCATTAACCAAAAAGTATGTTCTGAAAAACTAAGTATTATTGATGATGGAACACTTACTAATGGGGTTGCGACTTCGTCGTTTGATGATGATGGTATCCCAACACAAAAAACAATAATTATTGAAAATGGGGTGCTTAAAAATTATATTCATAATTTATACACGGCTAAAAAAGACAATACCAAATCTACTGGGAATGCCTCAAGAGGTTATTCAGGGCTTTCGGTGCCGGAGGCTACAAACCTTTATATTCAACAAAGTGAAACAATTCTTGATAGTTTATTAAAAAAAATGGGTCGCGGGCTTTATATTACTGAAACAATGGGAATGCATAATGCTGATGCTGTTTCCGGTGAGTTCTCTGTAGGTGTAAATGGTTTTTATGTAGAAAATGGTGAAAAAAAATTCCCAGTTCACGGCGTAACAATCGCAGGAAATATTCTGGATTTGTTTGATAATATTTTGGATATAGGAAATGATTTAAAATTTTATGGAAGTATTGGTAGTCCTTCGCTGCTGATAAACCAGTTGTCAGTTGCAGGAGAATAGTTGAAGTTATCAGAATCTCAATAAACTGATATATGAAAAGAAGCCATTGTCATAATAGTAAGTTTAGAAGAAGCATTGATGACCATGCAAATTACTATCGTAAAAAAAGTATAAAAGAAAAATTAGTAGAGACGCTTCTGATTTCCGAGTTCTGCAGAAACCTTGCAGAAGCCGGAAAGAAAGTAAAATTCAGTGGAAAATAGAGAATATCAAAAAATAGAAAATTTACTAATTGTTATATCAAAGTTTTTGTCAGGATTTAAATCTACAGGAATTATAAATTCTTACGGACTTATTGGTGGGTTAGGAGTAGGTGCTATTGGCATACCCAGAGCGACGAAAAATGTAGATTTCTTAATATCAACAGAAAATATAGGAAAGTTTTATGTAGAATTTAGAAAACTATTTAATACGAAAAGTTACTCAATAGAATTAAAAAAACCAGAACAAGAAGTTTTTCCATATTATGCAATTATTTGTTATAAGAAAGAAAGAGGGCGAGAAAAAAAATCACGAATTGTAGATATTCTTATATCAACATTGAACTGGCAAGATGAAATTTGTAAAGATACAGTTCTACTACATTTTGCAAGACAGTCAATCCCTGTAGTTAATACTGAAGGTCAGATAATCTTGAAATTAAAAGCAGGTGGGCCAATGGACATTATAGATATTGAGAATATACTTAAAGTGGTTAATAAAAATAAACTGAATCTAAAAAAATTGTCAAACTGGGCTAAAAGGTCAGGAACAACCAATCTACTCAATAAGATATTAGGGAAAAAGTAACAAGAATATGGACAAAGAAACCGCAAAATCAGAAGTTAAAAAACTAATTCAAAAATATGAAACAGTAAAAACTGATGGTAAAATAAATGACTATAAAGAAGAAATGACCAAGAAGGATTTTATTCTTCCGTTGTTTCGTACACTGGGTTGGGATATTGAGAATTCTAACGAAGTTAGCGCTGAAGACAAAATTTCAAACGGTAGGGTTGATTATTCATTCATACTTTCAGGTATCGTAAAGTTTTTTGTTGAAGCAAAACCGCTTAAAGCCGACCTCAATAATCCTGAATACAGCAAACAGGCAATAAATTATTCGTGGCATAAAGGCGTTCAATGGGCTATTTTGACTGATTTTGAAGGGCTCAAACTTTACAACGCAGAATGGCGAGAAGATGCTGACAAAGCAAAAGTGCTTGATTTAACTTATATGGATTACATTACTGATTTTGATTCTTTATGGTTATTAAGTAAAACAAGTATTGAAACTGGAACACTTGATAGATGGTCAGAAAAATTTGGAAAGAAAATCAAGAAACAGCCCGTCTCAAAACAGATTCTTGACGATTTGTTAAAAGCTCGCGAAAAACTTACTAAAAATATTCTGAAATATCCACGATTGAATAAAATTTCAGAGACAGAACTTGATGAATCAGTCCAGCGAATACTTGACCGTCTAATTTTTATTCGCACTTGCGAGGATAGAAATATTGAGCAGAACCATCTTTTATCTCTCGTTCGCTCTTGCCAAGAAAGTAAGCGGGACTTAAACTCTTCTCTACAAAAAAATTTCCGTGAGTTTGATGACGGATATAACTCAAAACTTTTTGAACCGCATCTTTGCGAGAAACTGAAAATTGATAACGATATTTTGGAAGAAATTATTCTATCGTTATATCAGACAAAAGATGGAAATATTCATTATGATTTTGGAGTGATAAATGCTGATGTTTTAGGCAGTATTTACGAGCAGTATCTCGGACATATACTTAAAAAAACACCGACAACAGCAAAGTTAAAAGAAACACACCAGCACAGAAAAGAGCAGGGGATTTATTACACACCGACTTATATCGTTGATTACATTGTGAAAAATACCGTTGGAGAAGTGTTAAAAACAGCAAAACCAAAAGAAGTTCAAAATCTTAAAATTTTAGAACCCGCCTGTGGCTCTGGTTCATTTCTTATAAAAGCATTTGACGAATTGGTAAAATACTGGACGGGTGAGTTAGGCGGAGTCCGAAAACCCGAAATACTGCAGAACAATATCTATGGTGTTGACCTTGATAAACAGGCAGTAGAAATTACACAGATGAATTTGCTTCTGAAAACGCTTTATACTCGTGAACGCTTGCCAATGTTAAAAAATATCAGATGCGGGAATTCGCTGATTGATGACCCAACAGTTGCAGGCAACAAAGCATTCAACTGGTCTGAAGAATTCCCAGAAGTGTTGTGTCATTGCGAAGGACGAAGTCCTGTAGCAATCTCATCAGACCAGCCCAATGTCATTGCGAGGCGTAGCCGTGGCAATCTCGGTGTTGAAACGGGACGAGCCAAAGAATCCAATGGTGGTTTTGACATCATCATCGGCAATCCCCCGTATGTTTTTGCGCGAGGGGAAAGTTTTTCAGAGAAAGAGAAAAAATATTATTATGAAAATTATGATTTAGTTAAATATCAAATAAATACCTATCTTTTATTCGTGAATAAGGCATATGAACTGCTCGATAGAAATGGTTATTTCGGTTTTATTATTCCGAATAACTGGCTTACTATTGATACTTTTTCAGAGTTTAGGAAATTTCTATTACAAGAGACAAGCAATCTTAAAATTATCAATATTTTTGATAAAGTTTTTCAAGATGCTAATATTGACACCTGTTTGTTAGTTTTTCAAAAAGGAAAACCTACTGATATAACACTCGGCGAGTTTAGAGATGGAAAACTTGAAATTGTTGGAAAATTTGCACCATCACTTTTCAAGGGCAATAATTACATAATAAACATCGTATTAACTAAAAACAAAGATAAAATAACTATATTGGGAAAAATAAAAAACCATTCAAAATCACTTGACTCTTTTTCCATCATCAAAGCTGGATTAAAAGCATACGAAACAGGCAAAGGAAAACCAAAACAAACAGACACGATGAAAAACAACCGTGTCTATCATAGTAAAACGAAAGAAGATGCTGATTACGGTAAATATTTAGAGGGCAAAAATGTCAAAAGGTATGGTATAGATTGGAGTGGTTGGTGGTTAAAATATGGAGAGTGTTTAGCTGCACCAAGAGATGAAAAGTTATTTACTAACCCACGAATTTTGGTTAGACAGATACCATCGCCACCGCCTTATTCAATTTATGCTGTATTTACAAAAGATTATTTGCTGAATGATATAAATAGTATGATTATTTATAATTTTCATGATATTGAGCCATTTTTTGTCCTTGCTGTTCTTAATTCAAAAATCACAACTTTTTGGTTTGTGAATACTTTTGATAAGTTACAACGCAATATTTTCCCTCAATTTAAGGTTAAAGAATTAGCAATTTTTCCAATCCCTCAAGCAAGTGAAAGCGAACAAGAAAAAATTGCACAATTTTCTCAAAGAATGCTTGAGTTAAACAAACAACTGCAAAAATTCGGTGATAAAATTACAGATGAGCGAAAACGAATTGAATCCGAAATCCAAAAAACCGACAACCAAATAGACGAATTAGTCTATAAACTTTACGGACTTACAGAAAAAGAAATAAAAATTGTGGAAAGTAAATAAGAACAATGAAAATTATTAGAAATAAGTATTTTATTACTTTTGTTGTCGGGATATTTGCTACTGCTGGAGGTAATTTAGTTTCAACATATATATTTGATTTTAATTTTATAAAGTCATTATTAAACTTTATAGTAACACTTGTAGTATATATTTATCTTTTTTTTACACAAAAATTTACCCTACCCTTATGGAAAACAATATTATTTTTCGATTTTTTTCCCTTGCTTATTTTTATTATTTTTGTGGGAATTATGCTGTTTAAAAACAAGAAATCAGAAAAACTTGACTGGTATAATTATACAAAAGATGTTTTTTATAAAGTATGTTGGCATTGGAAGTATATTGATAACAAAATTTGTAATTTAACTCCACATTGCCCAAAGTGTGATTGTGAATTAAATCAAGGTTATACTTATGAATGTCCTAATCCTGATTGTAAATATAGAAACTCAGATCTAGAAGATGAAGGAAATATAGAGAAATTGATAATCCATAAAATACAAACAGGGAAATATAAGACAAAAAATACTGGGGACGGAGGTAATTAAAAAGTAATTTGGAAATGGTTCAAGAAAAGGAGAATTAAATTGGGATTAACTTTTGAATGGGACTCAGGAAAAGCGAAATCTAATTATATAAAAAGCATAAAGTGTCGTTTGAAGAGGCCTCAACAATTTTTGGAGTTCCTTTTTCTGTAACTATTATTGACCCGCTACATTCAAAACCAGGAGAAAAACGGTTTGTAACAATCGGACAAATATATAAAGGACGAATTTCAATAGTAGTCCACTGTGAACAGAAAGATACCATTCGTATTATTAGTGCAAGGTGGGCTACTCGTCGGAAAAGGAAAAGTTATGAAGAATGTAAGTAAAAACCAGCACGGTAACGGAATGTTGCCTGAGTATGACTTCAGAAAAGGAGTCCGTGGGAAATATGCGCGGAAATATGCTGAAGGAAATAATGCAGTGTTGTTAGATTCAGATGTGTCAAAAGTATTTCCCACATCCGAATCAATTAATCGAACATTAAGGGTAATCGCTGGTATTATTCATGCTCAGTCAAGAATCTAATCAATTTGTCATCTTGAACGATGTGAAGGAACTCACGTTTGGTTGGTAAGAGATTCTTCGCTTTGCTCAGAATGACAACTTATAGGAGTTTTTTAACAATTTCATAATTAGAAAAATTAGAGACAAAAATGAAAATTTTAGGCATTTTTGGCTGGCCGATAGAACATTCGCTTTCACCAGCGATGCATAATGCTGCAATAAAAAAAATGGGCTTGGATTATGTGTATATTCCTTTTAATATCAAGCCAAGCCAGCTTAAAACTGCTGTTGAATCAATTCGTGTTTTGAATATTGCCGGTGTGAATATCACAATTCCACACAAAGAAAATGTAATCAAATTTTTAGATAAAATTTCTGATGAAGCAAAAAAAATCGGTGCTGTGAATACTATCGTCAATAGGAATGGTTTCCTATCGGGATATAATACTGACCATTACGGTTTTGTAAAATCTATTGAAGGTAAAACAACTGTTAAAAATAAAACTGTTTTTATGCTTGGCTGTGGTGGTGTAGCAAAAGCAATCGCATATGCGTTGATAAAATCCGGTATAAAAAAACTTGTTGTATCGGATATTATCAAGCAACGAATGAAAAAATTTGTAAGCAAATGCTTACATTTTTGTAACACACAATGCAAATTGCTTGGTATTGAGGTTAACAAAAGTAGTCATCATATTTTACAATCTGATATATTTATCAATGCAACGCCAATCGGTATGGACAAAAAAGATGCATCACCAATTAACAAGAAACTATTGCGAAAGGATATGTTTGTGTATGATGTTATCTATAACAGACAAACACAGTTAATCAAAGATGCAAAAAAAGTTGGTGCACCTTTTTCAGATGGATTAGATATGCTTATTTATCAAGGTATGAAATCGTTTGAATTATGGACAGGTAAAAAACCGCCGATTGAAATAATGAGACAAGTGATAACGACAAAAATACAAAGCAGCCACAGATGAACACAGATGAACACAGATTTTAATTTTAACTTTTAACCTTTAACCTGCACTTTATAGGAGGTAGCGTTAAAATGATACGGTATGTTACAGCAGGTGAATCACATGGGAAGTGTCTTACTGTGATACTTGAAGGGCTTCCTTCAGGAGTTGAGTTGACTGAAGAGTTTATAAATACCGAACTTGCCCGTCGACAGAAAGGTTTCGGTCGCGGTGAAAGGATGCAATCAATTGAAAAAGACAGGGTTTCTATTACATCGGGTGTCCGACATGGAAAAACGCTAGGATCTCCTATTGCAATGACAATATCAAACAAAGACTGGGAAAACTGGAAGACAATAATGTCAACCGAACCAGAAGATTACGATGAAAAGTTTAAGTTAACCCGTCCGCGACCTGGTCATGCGGATTTAGCAGGTGTGTTAAAATTTAATACTGATGATACTCGCAACATTTTAGAACGGGCTTCTGCACGAGAAACCGCTGCACGGGTTAGTGCTGGTGCAGTCTGCAAAAAATTGTTGGCTGAAATTGGTATAAAAATCGTTTCGTTCACTAAGGAGATTGGTGGTATCAAAGCACCTGCGATAAAACTCAAACCCGGTGATATAGAAAAAATTGCTGAAAGTTCGCCTGTACGATGTCTTGATAAAAAAGCAGAAGAGTTGATGATTTCAGCAATTGAAAAAGCACAACAGAATGGTGATACGCTTGGCGGGATTTTTACAGTAGTCGTTGATAAAGTACCTGTCGGGCTGGGAAGCCATACACAGTGGGACTTAAAGCTTGATGCGCGGCTCAGTTATGTGATGATGTCAATTCAGGCAGTAAAAGGGGTTGAGATAGGCCGCGGGTTTGATATAGCAAGAAAACTTGGCTCTCAGGTTCATGATGAAATTTTTTATGATAATCAGATTGGCTACTGGCGAAAATCAAATAATGCGGGTGGTATAGAAGGCGGTATCTCTAATGGTGAACAGATAATAGTTCGGGCAGCAATGAAACCAATCCCGTCGTTAAAGAAATCACTTCAATCGGTTGACATAGTAACAAAAGAGGCAATTAAGGCACAAATTGTTCGGTCTGATATATGTGCTGTCCCGGCAGCCTGCGTTATTGGTGAAGCGGTTGTCGCTATTGAAATTGCAAGAGCGTTTTGTGAAAAGTTTGGTGGTGATTCTGTAGATGAACTAAAATCAAACTATTCAAATTATCTTGATATGTTAAGAAACAGGTAGGATGAGTTTTTAATGTGGTTAAAAAATAATGGAAAATTTTGGAGTTGTTTTTTTATTCTTGTTTTTTTGTCGTTTTCTTTTGTTTATTCGGCAATTAAACAGGTTACAGTAATAAAAGAAAGAAATGTTGTCGCTAATATCCCGCTTTTTATGATTCAAGGTATGGGCTATTTATCCTGTGAAGATATTGCCAGAGTTTATAATGCAAAAATTAACTGGTATCCGGTATCAAAAAAAATTATTCTTACCTTGAATAATAAAGAAATAAGTTTTAAGATTGATTCAAAAAAGGTTGTAGTAAATAATCAGGAACGCCTGATGAACAAACCGGCAAGATTACAAAACAAAAAACTTCTGATACCGCTGGAGTTTATACTCACACGAGTTTTTACAGATGTTGCAAATTCTTATACTGAGTGGGATTATTATCGTTCTATTTTAAGAATCACACCGATACCCGATATTTTTCCAACAAGATATTATTCTTACAAAGATAAAACCCGACTGGTTATTCAGATGGTTAATAAAAAAGAGGTGCGATTTGATGATATTTCTAAAGAAAAAAAATTAACACTAAAAATTTACAGAAGCAGATTAAATCCTGAAAAGAATTCAGTAGTGATAAACGATGGTGTAGTCAATAGTATTGATGCAACCAATTTAGACCGAGATGCATTCTTTGTTGTGAACCTCGGTAATTATTCAGGCAAAATTGAAACATTCACACTTTACAAACCATACCGGTTCGTGATTGATATAGAGCGTGTTGGTAGCATGGTAATAAAACTGCCAGGAATGATTTCAGAATTTGCACAGTCATCAACCAGTTTTGCAGAGACAAATATACCGTCTGCAATTATCCCGCCACCGTCTGAAACAAAAGAAGCACATAAACCGAGAGTAATAATTCCTACCACCAAAGAAAAAATAGCAAAGTGGCGGAAGCGTGGTACGACAGTTCGGAAACTCAACAGAATAGTTGTAGATGCTGGACATGGTGGTGAGGATGCAGGCGCAATCGGTCCCAAAGGAACAAAAGAAAAAGATATCAATCTATCAGTCGCTCTAAAACTGGCTAAAGTTCTGGAAGATGATGGATATGCAGTTTATCTGACAAGACATGATGATACTTTTATCCCGCTCGCTGATAGAGCAAAATTTGCAAATAAGGTATTAGCAGACCTGTTTGTAAGTATTCACTGTAATGCCTCAATCTCAGAGGAGACACGTGGATTTGAGATTTATTTTCTGTCTGAAAATGCGACTGACCGTGCTGCAGAGGCGGTTGCGAATATGGAAAACTCGGTTGTTGTTTTAGAAAAAGGATTATCAAAAGATAACAAAAAGGATATTGAAAAACTGCTACTTTCTATGGCGGTAAATGAGTTTATGAACGAGTCATCAGCGGTATGCGGATTTATCAATCAACAGGTTTGCAAAAACTTTTCCAACATAGAAAGCCGCGGTGTAAAACAGGCAAATTTTTTTGTTTTGCGTGGTGCGACAATGCCAGCAGTGCTTGTAGAACTCGCTTTTTTATCTCATTCTAAAGAAGAAAAATTATTAAAACAAAAAAAATTCCAAAAAAGAATAGTAGAAGCGATATACAATGGTATAAAAAAATATGAAAAACAGATTACAAAATAGTCCAATAGGCGTTTTTGATTCAGGTGTAGGCGGGCTTACCGTTGTAAAAGAGTTGCTCAAGATACTGCCGTCTGAAAATATAATCTATTTTGGTGATACTGCACGGGTACCATATGGAACAAAGTCAAAAGAATCCGTGATAAAATTCTCAAAAGAAATTGCTGATTTCCTGATACAAAAACATATCAAGATGCTGCTTGTTGCCTGTAATACTGCATCTTCGGTAGCGTTAGATGTGCTACGCAAGAAGATAAAAATACCTGTAATTGGTGTTATTGATTCTGGTGTCTCTGCGGCTGTTTCCTTTACAAAAAAGAATAAAATTGGCGTGATTGGAACTGAAGCAACTATAAAAAGTGGTGCGTATAAAAAACAGATAAAAAGAATATCGCCAAACTGTAAGGTTGTAAATCGCGCCTGTCCGCTTTTTGTTCCGCTGGTTGAAGAGGGCTGGATAAATAAAAAAATTACAATTGAGATTGCACAAGAATATCTGTATCCGTTGAGAACATTTGGAGTTGATACTGTTATTCTTGGCTGCACACATTATCCGCTGATTAAAGAAGTTATTCAAAAGGTGCTCGGCAACAAAATTACACTTGTTGATTCTGCTTCAACAGTTTCTTTGAAAGTCAAGCAGATACTTAAGAACCAAAAGATATTGAATACTGATAAGAAGCATGGTTATCTAAAGTTTTTTGTATCGGATGCGCCTGAAAAATTCAAAAAATTAGGGAAGTTGTTTCTTAATAAAAAAATAGTAAGTGTATCTAAAATAGATGTTGGCTAATTATGTTTGAAATTTTTGTTGAAGATAATTTTTCAGCTGCGCATAATTTGAGAAACTATAAAGGCAGATGTGAACATCTGCACGGGCATAATTACAATGTCTGTATATCTGTCTGTGGGCAAAAACTGGATAAGACAGGAATGCTCGTTGATTTTACTATTCTGAAAAAGCAACTTAACGAAATTATAGCCACACTTGACCATAAATATCTGAATGAAATTAAACCATTTGATAGAATTAATCCAACTGCTGAAAATATCGCAAAATACATACACAGACAAATACAATTGAAAATTAAAAATTCAAAATTAAAAATTAAAGTTGTTGTTTGGGAAACAGAAAGAAATTACGCAAGTTATTATGAAACCTAAGGCGGTTGTTTTGTTATCAGGCGGGCTTGATTCTGCAACAGCGCTTTTTATCGCAAAAAAAAAATATACAACATACTGTCTGATTTTTGATTATGGTCAGCGACATAAAAAAGAGATTGAATCTGCCCAAAAAATTGCAAGTATCACAGGTTGCAAATACCAAATTGTAAAAATTGCCTTTCCATGGAAAGGCAGTTCACTTATTGATAAAACTAAAAAAATTCCGTATAATAAAATAATAGGAGATTCTATTCCATCAACATATGTGCCAGGTAGAAATACAATCTTTTTAAGTTATGCACTTTCATATGCGGAAACAATAGGTGCCATAAAAATTTTTATCGGTGCCAATGCTGTTGATTTTTCAGGCTACCCCGATTGCCGTCCACAGTACTACAAAAGTTTTAATCGCATTTTGTATAATGGAACAAAAACAAAAGGGGAAACAAAAGGTGGAACAAAAATAAAAATAGAAACCCCGTTACTTTATAAAACAAAAAAAGAAATTGTGGAATTAGGATTTAAGTATAAAGTTCCATTTGAATTAACCTGGAGTTGCTATTCAGGCAAAAAATATCCCTGTGGGAAATGCGACGCCTGTATTTTGAGAGCAAACGGGTTTGCTAAAGCAAACCGAAAGGATCCAATTTTATGATTGGTAGAGTTTCAGAAATTTTTGTATCTGTTCAGGGCGAAGGAATTTATGCAGGCACACCAATGGTTTTCGTAAGATTTGCAGGCTGTAACTTAAACTGCGATTACTGCGATACGCCGGAAAGTCGGCTTGCTGTCTACGGCAAAGTGTATACAGCAGATGAAATAAAAGAAACGGTAGAAAAAGAATTGGAAGAAAATAAAACGGTATCTCTTATCTCGTTTACAGGTGGTGAACCGCTATTACAACCAGAGATAATTTCACAGGTCATTTCACATTTTAGAGATAGCAGAATAAAAACATATCTTGATACTAACGGCACACTGCCTGAAAAGTTTTCAACAATCGCAGATATTATTGATTATGTGGCAATGGATATAAAACTGCCATCAGCGTGTGGCATAGAACTCTGGCAAGTGTATTCAAAGTTTCTGAAATTAGCAAAAGGGTGTGTATTTGTCAAAATTGTCATAACTGCTAAATCAACTTTTGATGAATTCCAAAAAGCAGTAGAGCTTATTTCAAATGTTGATACCTCAATTCCACTTGTGATTCAACCTGTAACACCTATCAGAGAAATTGGTTCAATGCCGTTTAAACAGATTCAGGTTTTAAAAAATTATGCAGAGCAAAAAGGTGGGATAGAAAATGTTTCTATTGTATCACAAATCCACAAGAAAATAGGCATACGATAGTAACTATTGAAAAATGAACAAAATAAATCCGAAACTGCTGAAAACTATTGATTACGAATATAAAGGCAAAAAAATTGAGATTGTTGTTGAAACAGATGAATTCACCTGCCTCTGTCCCTGGTCAGGATTACCTGATTTCGCACATCTTACAATTTCATACATACCGGATAAACACTGTGTTGAGTTAAAATCATTAAAATTTTATCTGCAGAGTTACAGAAATGCAGGTATCGTCCATGAAAGTGTCGTAAATAGAGTGCTTTCTGATTTGGTCAAAATGGTTAAACCAAAAAAAATGTGTATTGAAGCAGTTTTCAATATTCGTGGTGGGCTTAAAACAACATTAAAAGCGGATTATAAAAAATGATAGAAACTCTTTTAATTATTGCTGTAATAGTAATTTTGGCGCTTGTAGTTTTACTTCTTAAAAAGAATCCACAAAAGGAATCGCAGTCAAACCTGCTTATCCAACAACAGATTGAGGCATTAAGACAACAAGTGAGTGATACATTAACCAATAATACACTGATTGCAAATCAACAGATTGCAACCTTGACTTCTCAGGTTAACAAACAACTTTCATCAGTTGCTGAACAACTGCTTAACTCACAAAAAAGTATCGGAGACCGACTGGATAGTGCAACAAGAGTTGTAGGCGATGTCAACAAAAGTATCGGTCAACTTTCAGAGGCAACCAAACGAGTGTTTGAGGTTGGTCAGGATATTGCGTCACTTCAAGAAATTTTGAGAGCACCGAAACTGCGTGGGAATATCGGCGAGTTTTTTCTCGGTGATTTGCTAACACAGATACTGCCACCCAAGTTTTTTATATTGCAGTATCAGTTCAAATCAGGCGAAAAAGTAGATGCGGTTATAAAACTGGGTAGTGGACTGGTTCCGGTGGATTCTAAATTCCCACTTGAAAATTTCAAGAAAATGATTGAAGCAGTTGAAGAAAAAGAAAAAAATCAAGCACGCAAAAAATTTGTTAGTGATGTTAAAAAACATATTGATGCAATTTCAGAAAAATATATCTTGCCAGACGAAGATACTTTTGATTTCGCGTTGATGTATATACCAGCCGAGAATGTATATTATGAAACAATTATAAAAGATGAAAATACTGATGAGACATCTATTTCTTCATATGCATTACAAAAACGGGTCATTCCCGTTTCACCGAATTCGTTTTATGCATATCTTCAGGCGATTGTTTTAGGACTGCGTGGAATGAAAATTGAAGAAAGCGCCAGAAATATTATGGAGACACTTTTGCGACTTACTGGTGATTTCCAGAAATTTAAAGATGATTTTGAAACACTTGGCGGCCATATTTCTAAAACTGCCGGCAAATATGATGAAACACTTAAAAAATTAGAAAAGTTTGAATACAAACTTGTTTCTGTAGAACATCAGGAAACAAAAGCAATAGAATAAAAAATTAAAAAATTTGGAATGAATACAATAAAAAACTTTTCGCTTGCCTGTGTAGTCCGTGTTTCTATCGGTAAATTCTTTCGGTTTGGTTACCTCCCTAAAAAAATTTTGTAAAAAATAAAAAAGGGACTTGACAAACTATATGTAGTATAATATAATACTAACCAATCTACTTATCGTAATAATAATTCATTATTTAGTATATCAATAGCAAACATGTAGTATAGGTTGTAGTTATGAAATGCCCTTTTTGTGGATGGCACAATTGTGGTGTCAGCGATACCCGTCAAATTGAAAACAGTTCAATAATCAAAAGAAGAAGGGAATGTGCTCGTTGTAAAAAAAGATTTACTACATTTGAAAGAGTAGAAATCCCACCGCTTACTGTGATTAAAAGTGATGGCAAACGAGCACCGTTTGATTTAGAAAAACTTAGAAAAGGTGTCAGAATGGCATGTCTTAAAAGACCGGTTCCTGAAGAAACGATAGAAAGAATTATCAGTGAAATAGAAATGGAATTACACGACTACATAATGGAAGTGCCATCTAAAACAATAGGCGAAATGGTGTTAAAACGGCTCAGAAAAATTGATGAAGTTGCATATGTTAGGTTTGCATCAATCTACAGAAAGTTTGATAGTATTGATACATTTCTGAAAGAGTTAAGAAAGTTGAAAAGAAGAAAATAGATTCAGAATAATAAGAAAATTCGTATAATCCTAGTAATATGGTCTAGGAGTTTCTACCATTCCACCGTTAATGGAATGACTACGATAGAAAAGTTTTCAGGTATAAAAAACCCGAATGATTTCTTTTATTGTAGTTATTCGGGTTTTTGTTTGGAGGCAGACAAATGAGTAATGAAATTTGTGAATCCGGTAAGTGTTCGTTATCACAGGAAAAAATTGAGTTTATTTCCTCATTGCAGATTTCTAATATAGCAACAGCAGAGAAGTCACTACAGGGCATGAAAATCAAATTTTTTGGTAAGAACGATTGTGATATCTGCAAAAAAGTAATTGAAAAAATACATCAGTATTTAAGGCAATTTGAAAATAAACCAGTACTTAATTATTACGATTTGGATACATTAGACGGCTTAACGGAAGCAGCAATATATGTTGCGTTTGATATTCCTACAATTGTTATTGAAAAGAACGGCTACGAGGTCAAACGATGGAAAAATATACCTGAAGAAGAGGAATTTAAAAATGTATGTTGCTGATTATCTTGAAACATCACTTTTAGATTGGGATGGAAAAATTTCTTGTGTTTTGTTTTTATCAGGTTGTAATTTCCGCTGCCCGTGGTGTCAGAATAGAGACCTTGTATTAGGCAAAACAGCGAACAGGATCCATATTACCGAGATATTACAAAAATTCAAAGATAGAAAAGACTGGATTGACGGGTTTGTAATAACTGGTGGAGAGCCGACAATAAACAAAAACTTAAAAGTACTCATCTCCGAAATTAAAAACAACGGGTTTACAGTAAAAATTGATACTAATGGCTCAAAACCTGAACTTCTAAAAGAACTCATTTTAAACAAGCTCGTGGATTCAGTTGCTATGGATATAAAAACTTCAGTCGAGCAAAAAAAATATAATGTCGCCTGTGGCATAACAGTAAATCTCCGTGATATAATTCACTCAATTGATATCTTAATTAACTCAAAAATAGATTGTTTGTTCAGAACAACTGCTGTGCCGGGAATTGTAGATATAGACGATATTAAAAAAATCTCTGAAAAAATTTGCGGCAAAAAATATACTATTCAGAAATTTGTCCCGCATAATACACTGAACAAAAATTACGCAAATCTTGAACCATACTCAGATAAAGATATGAAAAAAATGGAAAAGAATATTTCGTGTTTGCGGAAACACGAAATCATTGTTTCTAATGCGGAGGGATTGCGTTATGCAGAAGTACTTCAGTTATGTAAAAAAGAAGGATAATACCTTTGAGTTGGCAGATGAACAAAAAATCTTTACAGCACTCAACCGTGCAAGTAAAGAAGGTGGCTGTGAAAGTAAGGAAGAAATCAAAAAAATCGTTAGCAATGTTGCAAAATACCTAAAAACAAATTTTCTGCCTGGCGAAACAATTACAACGCAGATAATAAGCGATGCAGTTGAAAGAGTTCTTATTGACGGGCGATACGAACAAACATTTCAGGCATATCATAGAAGACGGGTTAAAAAAAACGAAATCCGAAAACAATTAAAAGTAGCGAAACGAAAAGAAAAAGCGGATTCAACCGACTTGTCGCTTCTTGTTCAGGCAGAACTTGAAGAAGAGACATCCTCGTGGGATAAAACAAAAATTATTGACGCACTTGTAAAAGAAGCCAGAATCCCACATAATGATGCTCGTAAAATTGCAAATAATATAGAAAAAAAAGTAATAATGTCCACTATTAGTAAAATTACAACTTCGCTTTTAAGAGAACTAGTTGATAACGAACTTTTTGCTTTAGGTTTCTCAGCAAAAATAAAAAAACAGACATCACTTGGAATCCCAACCTATAATTTAGAACAGATTGTATTCTCCAAAGGGAAAGAAAACTCAAATGTTACCTCGCATAATCCTGAAGCAATAAATCTATCAGTTGCAGAGATAATACTTAAACAGTATGCATTGAACAATATTTTTTCGCGTGATGTTTCTGATGCCCATTTAGAAGGTCGTATCCATATACATGATTTAGGCTATCCTACAAGAGTTTATTGTTCAAGTCATTCTTTAGAATACATAAAAAAATATGGACTTGCATTGGAAAATCTTGATGTTATCTCCAGTTCTGCAAAACACGCAAGAACGCTTACAGGACATCTTAATACATTTCTTGCTTCTATGCAGGCGTATTATGCAGGTGCACTCGGGATTGGTTATTTAAATGTCTTTTATGCACCGTATCTTGTCGGGTTAAGTTACGAAGAAATGCTTCAAGAAGCACAGTATCTTATCTTTTCACTTTCTCAGTCGGCATTCTCGCGTGGTGGACAGGTTTTGTTTTTAGACGCTAATATCCATACTGGTGTGCCATCATATCTCAAAAATATACAGGCAATCGGTCCGGGTGGACAATATACAGGCAGAACTTACAGTGATTATGAAAAAACAGCACAGATGTTCGCAATGGCACTTTTAGAGGTATGGCGTAGAGGCGATAGATACGGCAATGTGTTTGCATTTCCGAAATGTGATTTACATATAAATGAAGAAACTTTTACAGACGAGAACCAAAAAAAAATTCTGGAATACGCATGCCTTGTTGCGTCAGAAAACGGAACACCATATTTTATATTTGATAGAGATGAGGTTACACTTTCTGCCTGCTGTCGTCTGCGGACACAAATAAAAGATAATTATATGATTGAGCATCCAGAATCAATGCGGTTCTGTGGGTTCCAAAATGTTACAGTTAATCTTCCGCAGACAGCATATCGGGCTGGGAAGGGAAATACTGATAAACTGTTAACTGAAATTGAGGAAGATATAGCGTTGTGTGTAAAAGCGCATCTCCAAAAAAAATCGTTTGTGAAAAAAATTAGCACATCTGAAGAAATGCCACTCTATCAAATAGGAAAAAATGCATCTGATGGCAGACCGTATGTTGACTTGGAAAAAGCAACATATATAATAGGTATAATTGGACTCAATGAATGTGTTCAGTACATAACAGGAAAACAACTCCACGAAGATGAGAGCGCGTTTCAACTGGGCTTAAAAATAGTTTCTTTTATGTATCTGAAAACAAAAGAATACGAAAAAAAATACAACCTGAAATTCTCGCTTGAAGAAAGCCCGGCAGAATCTGCTGCAAGACGACTATCAAAGGTTGACCTCCAAAAGTATACACAGGCAAAAGAGGTTATAAAAGGTGATATAAACCGCGACGAGTATTATTATACAAACAGTATCCATTTTGCTGCGAATGCACCTATTGGGCTTATTGATAGGATAATAAAACAAAGTCAGTTTCATCCGCTTATAGAAAGCGGTGCTATTATCCATGCATTCATAGGCGAACAAAAACCGCATTCATCTTCAATTTTTGCACTTGTTAAAAAAACCTGGCAAAATACAAAATGTGCCCAACTCACAATCTCACCAGAGTTTACTGTCTGCGAGGATTGTTGCAGAACGGTTCGCGGACTAAAGAGTAATTGTTTAAGATGCGGTTCCCAAAATGTTTATCAAATTACAAGAATCGTCGGATATTATTCAAGAATATCAAACTGGAATAAATCAAAATTAGGTGAGTTAAAAGACAGACATAAAGGAATTTATTCGGTGGAGGAAAACGATGCTCGTAAAAATATTGAGATGCCGGAAAAATCTCAACTTGCCACAATATCAGCATAGTGGCGATTCCTGTGTTGATTTAATAAATGCAAAGAAAGATGTAATCATTAAACCATTTTCAAGAGAACTTGTACCAACAGGTATAAAGGTAGCAGTGCCTTTGGGTTATGAACTCCAGATAAGACCAAGAAGTGGACTGGCATTAAAAAAAGGAGTGACAGTGTTGAATACGCCGGGAACGATTGATGCGGGCTACAGAGGTAAGGTCTGTGTGATTCTGTATAACAGTACAGACAAAAATGTCAGTATAAAAAAAGGAGAAAGAATCGCACAGGCTGCGCTCTGTAAAATAGAAAAAATTGTATGGCAAGAAGTAAAAAAATTAAATAAAACAAAAAGAGACAGTGGAGGGTTTGGCTCAACTGGATAATAAGGTTATTTTCTCATTTGCCTAAATGAGAAAATGAAAAATATGGCTCGTCGGTAAATTATTAACAATAGTTGCTCATTTAGCTAAATGAGCAACTATCAAAATTTTTAGGGACAAGGCGAAGGAGGATAATTCTATGCTGATAGAACTTTTGGCAATTACACCAGATGCAGAAAAATTGGTTGAGAACGCGGGAAGAACATGTTATATGTCGTTTGATAAAAAAACAGCAGGATCTGAAAAAAGGTTTATACAGGGCTTAATAAAAGCAGGGCATACATCTGTCTTGGAGCATGCGTATGTAACATTTCGGCTTAAAGATGTCTCGCGGGCATTCACACATCAGCTTGTTAGGCACAGGCTGTGTGCATTTTCACAGCAGTCACAGCGCTATGTTAACGAAAAAAATTTTACATACATAACACCTGAAAAAATTAAAAATAATGATGAAGCAAAAAAGTTATATGACAACTTTTTAGAAAATGCAAGAGATATCTACACAAGACTCCAATCACTGAATATCCCAAATGAAGACGCCCGATATATTCTGCCTAATGCATGTTGTAGCGAAATAGTTTTCTCAACAAATTTCCGAGAGTTAAGGCATATATTTGAAGTTCGTGGTTCTAAACGAGCACAATGGGAAATCCGAGAGGTATGTATTGAACTGCTAAAAATTATCAGACAAAAAGCGCCATCTGTATTTGGTGATTTTGTCATTGATGAAAAAGAAAGAACAATTATAAAGGGGTGAGAGGGAAAAATATGGCGTTTTTTATAGGCAGAGAGAAAGAAATAAAACGGGCTTACGGGTTTGATGAGATAGCACTTGTGCCGTCAACTGTGACGGTAGATATTGATGATGTAGATATCTCCACAAAAATCGGGAATATAGAATTAAAAATTCCGTTTTTAGCGTCTGCAATGGATGGTGTGGTGGATGTAAAGTTTGCAGACGCCTTTAGCAAACTCGGTGGTTTGGCAGTGCTTAATTTAGATGGTGTCCAGACAAGATATAAAAACACACAACAAGTAATTAGAAAAATCAAAGATGCTTGTAGAAAAAAAAATTCAACCGAAATTATTCAGGAAATTTACAAACAGCCAGTAAAAGAAGAACTAATATCAAAACGAATAAGCGAAATAAAAAAAAGAGGCGGGATTGCTGCTGTCTCAACAATTCCCAAAAATGCCGAACGATATTCAAAAATTGCTGAAGAAGCCGGCTGTGATATTTTTGTAATACAGTCAACAGTTACAACTGCAAAGTTTATTTCTACAAGACAGCAAACGATTGACTTAAAAAAAATCTGTAGTTCAGTTAAAATCCCTGTTATTATTGGAAATACAGTCACATACAATGCAGCACTTGAACTATTGGAAACCGGCTGCTGTGGTATTCTGGTTGGTGTCGGTCCTGGTGCTGCCTGTACAACAAGAGGTGTTTTGGGAATAGGTGTCCCACAGGTTACAGCAATTATTGATTGCGCATCTGCGAGAGATTCCTATTACAAAACTACAGGAAGATATGTTTCTGTAATTGCTGATGGTGGAATGATAACTGGTGGCGATATTTGTAAAGCATTCGCTTGTGGAAGTGATGCTGTGATGATTGGCAGCGGGTTTGCCCGTGCAGAAGAATCGCCAGGTCGCGGCTGGCATTGGGGCATGGCAACCTCGCATAAGAATCTGCCCAGAGGAACAGGTATATATGTTGGTATCTCTGGAAAACTTGAAGAGATACTATTTGGACCAGCAAAAACTGACGATGGCACACAAAATCTGGTTGGTGCCTTAAAAACCAGTATGGGTTCACTCGGTGCAAAAAATATAAAAGAGATGCAAAAGGTTGAAATTATACTTGCACCTGAAATAAAACACGAAGGCAAAATTCTACAGAAAAAACAAGGTGTTGGGATGGGAAAATGATTGTAATACTGGACTTTGGGTCTCAATATACCCAACTTATTGCAAGAAGAATTAGAGAATTAAATGTATTCTCTGAAATTCTGCCATATAATACTTGTAGTGTTGAACTGCTGAAAAAGTCACCTTCCGGAATTATACTGTCAGGCGGACCTGCGTCTGTTATTTCAAAAAATTCACCTACTTGTGACACTTATATTTTCAATTTAGGAATTCCTGTGTTAGGTATATGTTACGGAATGCAACTTCTGGCAAAGATATTTGGCGGTAAAGTTGTAAATGGAAAATTACAAGAATACGGGAAGTCAGAAATCTGTGTTGACAGAAAGAATCTGCTTTTTCACAGGTTACCGAAACAATTCAATGTATGGATGAGCCATTCTGATAGAATAAAAATATTACCAAAAGGATTTGTTAAAATAGCAGAAACAAAAAATATTGAATATGCAGCGTTTATGAATCTCAACAGAAACCTGTATGGTGTTCAATTCCATCCCGAGGTTGTTCATACAGAATATGGTAAAAAACTACTTGAGAATTTTGTTTTTAATATAGCCAAATCAAAAAAAGATTGGAACTTGAAATCATTTATCAGCCAGGAAATAACCGAAATAAGAAAGAAGGTTCAGAATTCCAAAGTTATATGCGGGCTTTCAGGTGGTGTAGATTCTTCAACTACTGCGATGATATTAAAAAAGGCAATTAGTAAAAATGTTATTCCTATCTTTGTAGATAACGGGCTGTTGCGAAAAGAAGAGCCCGAACGAATACGGAATATATTTGGTAAGAAATTCCGTCTTGAAATCCATTTTGTTGAGGCCCAAAAAGTTTTTCTAAAAAAATTGAAATATGTTACAAATCCTGAACGAAAAAGGAAAATTATTGGACGACTATTTGTAGAAGTATTTGAAAAAGAGGCAAAAAAAATTAAAGATGCAAAATTTTTAGCACAGGGAACATTATATCCTGATTTGATTGAATCTCAACCTGTGAAAGGACCATCTTCAAAAATAAAATCACACCATAATGTAGGCGGGCTACCTGAAAAAATGAACCTTGAACTTGTTGAGCCACTGAAGTTTTTATTCAAAGATGAAGTCCGAACTATTGCAAAACAACTTGGGTTACCAAATGAGATTGTTTATCGGCAGCCATTTCCAGGTCCTGGATTAGCAATAAGAATTATTGGTGAGATAACAGAAGAAAAATTGAAAATTTTGAAAGATGCCGACTATATATTGATTGATGAAATGAAAAAGTCAGGGTATTACTATAAAGTATGGCAATCGTTTGCAATTCTTTTACCTGTGAAAACCGTCGGGATTAAAGGTGATAGACGCAGTTATGAAAATGTGATTACTATAAGAATAGTTGAAAGTACTGATGGAATGACTGCTGATTTTTCAAGAGTTCCATATCAATTACTTGAAAAAATATCAACCAGAATTGTGAACGAAGTAAAAGGCGTGAATAGAGTGGTTTATGATATTACCTCAAAACCACCTGCAACAATAGAATGGGAATGATAGACACGGAATAGAATCGGAACAAAACACGGAACAGACACAGAACAGTTCTGCTTCAGTTCCGTGCAGGAGTTCCGTGTCAGTTCTGTGTAATGAGCGAAGAGAATGAAACTGCTATATCGCGGGAAAGTGCGTGATGTATACGAATTTGATGACGATAAACTGCTGATTGTTGCAACCGATAGAATTTCTTGTTTTGATTTTGTTCTACCGACCTTGATTCCTGAGAAAGGTAAAATTCTAACAAAAATATCTTTGTTCTGGTTTGACTACTTAAAAGAAATTATTGATAACCATTTAATTTCAGCTGATACTGATATTGAAGAATTCAAGAGTCGTACAATGCTTGTAAAAAAAGCCAAACGAATAGATATTGAATGTATTGTCCGTGGTTATCTATCAGGTAGCGCATGGGAAGAGTATCAACAAAATTATTGCTGTGTCTGCGGGAATAAATTGCCGTTAGGACTTAAAGAATCAGAAAGACTGCCAGAGCCGATTTTTACACCATCAACAAAGGCGCCCGACGGCAAACACGATATCAATATCAAAGAAGCAGAAGCAGAACAAATTGCAGGAGGTGAAATTGTTAAAATTATCAAAGAAAAAAGTATAATGTTATACAGGAAAGCATCTGAATATGCACTATCAAAAGGAATAATAATTGCAGATACAAAATTTGAGTTCGGAATAGTAGATGGTAAAGTTATTCTGATTGACGAAGTTCTTACACCTGATTCGTCAAGATTCTGGGATAAAGCGAAATATCAAGCAGGCAATCCGCAGGAGAATTTTGATAAACAGTTTGTCAGAGATTATCTTGAAAAAATAAAATGGAATAAACAGCCGCCAGTTCCAGAGCTTCCAGAAGATATTGTTCAAAAAACAAAACAACGGTATCTTGAAGCACAAAGGAGATTATGTGGCTGAATATAAAATTTTTGTAAAATGTAAGGATAAGGTTTTTGATGCAGAAGCAGAAAAAATTAAAAAAGATATTTTTGCGATGGGCGTCAAAAAAAAATTATCTGTAAAGATAGCACAGATATACAAGATTTCCGGCAGTATTTCTTTTAGAAAAATAAAAAAAATCTGTACGGCTTTGCTTGTTGACCCGCTTATACAAGTAATAAATATAAACTTTGAATCACAAAATAAATGTTTGGCAGTTGAGGTTTATTATAAAAATGGTGTCACAGATACCGTTGCAGAAACAGTAAAAATTGGAATAAAAGATATGGGTATAGGTAATGAACTGTTTGTAAAGACGGGTAAAAAATACTTTTTTGAATCTATTCCGCGATTATCAAAAAAGGAATTAAAACTAATAGCCAAAAAAATACTGGCAAATACCGTCATCCATAACTACAGGATAACAAATGGAAATTAAAATACTTACTGCTACCAAACCAGAACTGCAAAAAATTAGTAAGAAATACTTGCTGGCATTAAATCTTGAAGAGATGGTTACAATTCAGAAGTATTTTCAAACACTTAAAAGAAATCCAACCGATGTAGAACTTGAAACACTCGCACAAACATGGTCTGAACACTGTAAGCATAAAACTTTAACTGCTGAAATAAAATACAGATGGAAAGATGGAAAGATGGAAAGATGGAAAGAAAAAACATATAATAATCTGTTGAAGGAAACGATTTTCAAAACGACTGAAGAACTGAATAAAAAATGGTGTCTGTCTGTTTTTAAGGATAATGCCGGAGTAATTGAGTTTGATAAAAGAAACGCGGTTGCTTTCAAAGTTGAAACACATAATCATCCGTCTGCAATAGAACCATATGGTGGTGCTGGGACAGGTATCGGCGGTGTTATTCGTGATATCTTAGGTGTAGGCTGCGGTGCAAAACCAATTATGAATACTGATATTTTCTGTTTTGGCTCATATAATTATCCGTATAAAAAATTGCCTGAAAATATTCTGCATCCAAAAAGAATTTTTAATGGCGTTGTAGCAGGTGTTAGGGACTATGGTAACCGTATGGGTATACCTACTGCAAATGGTAGTATAATTTTTGATGATGGTTATATATATAATCCACTGGTCTACTGCGGAACTATAGGTATTATGCCCAAAAACAAAATATCCAAAAAAGTTGTTCCAAATAATTTAATTCTGGCTGTCGGCGGAAGAACAGGCAGAGATGGTATTCACGGTGCTACATTTTCGTCATTATCGTTAGAAAAAAATATACCTGCAAGCGTAGTTCAGATAGGCAACCCGATTGTTGAAAAAGAACTTGTAGATACAATCCTTCAAGCACGTGATAAGAATCTTTACAACGCAATCACTGACTGCGGTGCTGGTGGGTTTTCGTCTGCTATTGGTGAACTTGCAATTCTGTCAGGTGGTGCAAAGGTATTTTTGGAAAAAGCACCATTAAAATATCAAGGGATTGAACCCTGGGAAATATGGGTTTCTGAATCACAAGAAAGAATAATTCTTGCGGTTCCAAGAAAAAATATTGAAAAAATAATGGAATTATTTTTTGGTGAAGATGTAGAGGCAACTGTGCTTGGCGAGTTCACTGATACAGGCAAACTGGAAGTATTCTATAAAAATGAATTGGTCTGCTCTATTGATATGGATTTTCTGCATAACGGAGTGCCGACAAAAAAAATGGTTGCTGTTGAGCCAAAAACCGAAAAAAAATGTTTCCGTGTTTCCGCAAACACGAAAACATTAAATCCAGTTTCTACATTAAAAAAACTCCTAACATCACTAAACGTATGCTCAAAAGAATCTGTTATCCGTCAGTATGATTATGAAGTTCAAGCCCAGACAGTAATAAAACCAGTTGTAGGAATAAAAAATGATGGGCCTTCAGATGCGACTGTTCTGAAACCGTTTTTTGATTCCTATCGCGGTATTGTTGTTTCAAATGGAATAAATCTGTATGGCAAAATTGACTCTTATTCTATGGCGGCATCTGCAATTGATGAGGCATTAAGAAACATTATCGCAGTTGGCGGCGATTTAGAAAGAACAGCACTTTTAGATAATTTTTGTTGGGGTGAATTAGAAAAACCGGAACAACTCGGCGGGCTTGTAAGAGCGTGTGAAGCCTGTTATAATATCGCAAAGGGGTTTGGAATACCGTTTATCTCGGGCAAAGATAGTTTAAATAATAAATACATAGTAGTAAATCAAAAATCAAAAATCAAAAATCAAAAATCAGTATCCATTCCACCAACGCTTTTGATTTCTGCGATTTCTGTTGTAAAAGATGTAAGAAATTGTATAACTATGGATTTAAAAAAAGCAGGGAACCCAATTTATATTGTTGGTATTACAAAAAATGAATTTCCACCAACGGTTGAACCGAAAACAGCAAAAAAACAGATGTGCGCTTTACAAAAAGCAATTGAAAATAATTGTGTTGCATCATGTCACGATTGTTCAGACGGCGGGATTGGTGTTTGTATAAGCGAGATGTGTTTCTCAGGTGAATTAGGCGCAGAAATTAACTTATCAAAAGTTCCTTATCAACCTAACCATCTGATTTTATTTTCAGAAACCAATTCAAGATTTATTGTTGAAGTAAAAAAGGAAAAAGAACAGGAATTCAGCAAAATTCTTAGCGGAAATACTTTTGCAAAAATTGGAACAGTTACCGAAGCCAAAAGATTAATTGTTACAGGAAGTACTGGCAAAAAAACAATTGATGCTGATATTTTTGAATTAAAAAAGTGCTGGCAGAAAACATTGTTACAATAAAATGACGATATGGAAAGAATAAAATTCACGTCTATGAACCCCAATACTAACTCAAAAAAAATTATTTGCTATGCAGTGTTAGTTTTGATATATTTGACTGTTTCTTATTTCAAAATTATTACTATTAACAAAGAATTGCTACTTCATAAAGAAGAGCCCGATACTCTGTTGTTCTTTACAGAATCCGCATTCCAATATAGATACGCAAAAATGATAGCTGAAGGCAATCGGGTTCCTGAAATAGATATAAAAGCACAATGGCCGGAGGGCATAAAACCTTATTCAGAACTGACAATGCTTATGCCGATGGTTCACGGATATACTTATAGAATATTTATTAAATTCTTTCCAAAAGTTCCATTTCATATCTATTTGTTTTACTTTATCTGTTTCTATACAAGTTTAACCGTTTGTATTGTTTTTATCATTTCTAATATGTTATGGAAAAATTTAATTGCCGGACTTATTTCAACAATTTTTTATGCAACCTCTTGGTCTAGTTTCATACGCACAATGCCACAAGGTGGATTTTTCACATATAACCTAGAAGATTTTACATTATTGTTGATTTTCTGTAGTTTTATGTTTTTTGTCAGTAGTATTAAAGAAACACGTTCAAAATATTCTTTATTGTTGGGTATAATCTCAGGATTATTTATTTTGTTGTCTTTCTGGAGTTGGCATTTCGCAAAATTTTATTTTTATGTATTTACTATCGCTGTTACGATAACAGCCGTTTTCTGTGTTCTCCGAAACAGGCACTATAATTTATGTGAAACTATCGGTGGTTTTGTTATTATTCCAACCATTGGTAGTCTGTTTTTACCAGTAACCCGACTTGCAGTGTTTAGTTTGCCAATGTTTATATTATATGGACTATTTTTATACTTTTTTTTACAGAAAAAATTTTCATATAATTCAATTGGCAAAAAATTGTTATTACTATGTCTGATTTTGATTTGCTGTGCAACAGTGATATTTATTAGAAATGCAGAATCTGAATATACACATGTTTGGTCACTTTTTATAGACAAACTACATTTTTTAGGTGTAAAACCTGAAAGCCCATCGTCGCTTTCGTTTGAAAGTCGGGCGCTATGGACTGGAGATTTTAATACCACAAATGTACTGATAACTATATTCTATCTTTCAAGTTTGTTAATTTGGGGATTGTTGGGTGGATATTCACTTTTTATTAAAAAGATTTTAAAGAAAAATGAAGAGGTTGAAAAACTTGCTCATATTCTTTTATTTTTGGTTTTCATCGGATTTGGGATATTATATGTAATGATAGTGCGGCTTCATGTTTTTATATCTTTCTTTTTAAGTGTATTATGCGGATGTCTCTTTTTAATGAAATTCCCAAAGATTATAAAATCATTTATCATTTCTTTTTTAGTAATGACTATTTTATGGGAAATATATGAAATACCCAATTATAAAGGAATAGGATTGAAAAATTTAATAATGTTGAGGTACTTTCAACACGAAGACACCATAAAAAAAATACCAAAATTTGTTATAGTTGAATTAAAAGAATGGATACAAAAAAACACTAATTCTGAAAATGCTTTTCTTACCAGTTTTGAAACAGGGCCAATAATACTTTTGTCTGCTGACCGTCCTATTATTATTCATTCAAAATTTGAAACATCAATAATGCGTGATAAAGTTAAAGAATTTACATTTGCACTTTATAATAATGATGAAAAAAAATTCTTTACACTCTGTAAAAAATATAATGTTTCTTATTTCTTATATCAACCTTTTTTATTATTTGAAAAAGGAATTGAGTCAAAACGATATCAAGCAGAAGCATTAAATCTATTAAAAACCTCCTTGTGTTATAGATTCCATTTTCAACCAGAAAGTTTTAAGCATTTTCAATTAGTATATCAAAATATGAATTCCCGTGTCTATAAAATAGTTAAGAATAATATATTGGTTCGGGAACTTCCATATATTGCTCTTTATGATGTGAACTTATACAACCAAAAAAAGATAGACAATTATTTTAATGAAGAATCGGTTTCTGCAGTGGTTGAAAAGTATTATAGAGGTATTGAGTGGTTTGTTCATGGAATTAAATTTACTGCTAATGGGGAATATGATGAAACAATTAAATGTAATCTAAAAGGGTCAGAAGAAGGTTATCCAGAATATCGGTTTTATTCAGAGATTGGTAATATCTATGCTCTTAAAAAAGAATATAAAAAAGCAATACCATATTTAGAAAAAGCAATTAAACTTGCACCTGAAGAAAGCGATTTACAACTTACATTAGCCCAATTATATTATTTAACAGGGGAGATACAAAAATCTTTAAAAGAAGCGGAAAAGTTACTTAAAAATAATCCACAAAATAATAAAGCATTACTTATTATTAGTACCATAAAAGCTGAAAGATATTAAAATAGAGGTTATGATGATTAAAAAATTTGTTTTTGTCACCGGTGGGGTTGTATCATCATTAGGGAAAGGCATCACAACTGCATCTATTGGATTACTCCTTAAAAGCAGAGGGCTTAAAATAACTGTGTTAAAAATAGACCCTTACCTGAATGTTGACCCTGGAACGATGAGCCCGTATCAACACGGTGAGGTGTTTGTGACAGAAGATGGCACAGAAACGGATTTGGATTTGGGATATTACGAACGCTTTTTAGATATGAATATGTCTAAAGAAAATAATTTTACAGCAGGACAGGTATATGAAACCGTCTTACGAAAAGAACGTAATGGCGATTATTTGGGAAAGACTATCCAAGTAATACCGCATATTACCGACGAGATAAAAAATAGAATCAAAAAAACTGCACAAAACTCAGAGATAACAATTGTAGAACTCGGTGGAACAGTTGGGGATATAGAAGGCCTCCCATTTTTAGAGGCAATCAGACAGTTCAAAATAGATGAAGGTTCGGAAAATGTTTTGTATATCCATCTTACTTTGATTCCATATATTCAAGCAGCAGAAGAATTGAAAACCAAACCAACACAGCAAGCCGTCGGTAAACTCAGAGAAATAGGTATTGAGCCGAATATCATTATAGCGAGATGTGAAAAACCACTGACCGACGAGATAAAATCCAAAATTTCGTTATTTTGTAGTGTAAAAAAAGAAGCAGTAATAGAAGAACAGGATGTTGGCGCTGAAAATATTTATTCAATTCCGCTGATTCTGAAAGAACAGAAATTAGATAAAATTATATTGAAGCATCTGAAATGCCGTGCTAAAAAACATAATTTAACAGAATGGAAGAAAATGGTTGAAAGTAAAAAAGAATTCACCCGAGAAGTTCAAATCGGTATTTGCGGAAAATATACCGGATTAAAAGACGCATATAAAAGCGTAGATTCGGCTTTAATTCACGCCGGACTTAAAAATAAAACAAATATAAAAATAAAATATATTGATGTTGAAAGCAAATTTTTGCAGAATGAATTAAAAACTGTGGATGGTATAATTCTGCCGGGTGGTTTTGGTGAAAGAGGAATTGAAGGAAAAATAAAGGTTGCAGGATATGCAAGAGTAAATAAAATCCCATTTTTAGGAATTTGTCTGGGAATGCAATGTGCAGTAATTGAGTTTGCAAGAAATGTATGTGGGCTGAAAAATGCTAATAGTACTGAATTTAATCCTGAAACCTCATATCCTGTAATTGACTTATTGCCACAACAGAAAAAAATTAAACTCAAAGGCGCAACAATGCGACTTGGAAGTTATCCTTGTAAGTTAAAAAAAAATACAACCTCTCAAATCGCATACAAGGTAAAAAATATCTCTGAACGACATAGACACCGTTATGAGTTTAATAATGAGTTTAGAAAAAAATTGGTAAATAGTGGACTTGTAATTGCTGGTGAATATAATGGTCTCGTTGAAATTGTTGAGTTAAAAAAACATCCATGGTTTGTGGCAACACAATTTCATCCGGAGTTTAAATCAAGACCATTAAAGCCGCATCCCTTGTTTGTTGCATTTGTGAATAAAGCACGGAATAGACACAGAACCTAACACGGAACGGAAGCAGAACTATTCAGTGTCAGTTCCGTGTATAAGTTCCGAGTCAGTTCTGTGTAATGAGCGAAGCGAATCTATGAAAAAGGTTAAAGTTTTAGTACTAAAAACAGCAGGGACAAATAATGATATTGAAACAGCACAAGGATTTAATTTGGCAGGTGCAAGTTCTGAAATCGTTCATATAAATAGATTTTTAAGAAAAGAAAAAAAAATCTCCGAATATAAAATTCTGGCAATACCCGGTGGATTTTCGTATGGCGACGATATTTCGGCTGGTAAAGTTTTTGCAAACAAGTTAAAATATAAACTAAAAGCCGAAATAATAAAATTTGCAAAAACAGGAAAACTTATTATCGGAATTTGTAACGGCTTTCAGGTGCTTGTAAAATCAGGACTTCTTCCATTTGTAACCGACAGGCAATCAGTAACACTTGGATGGAACGACTCCGGAAAATTTGAATGCCGATGGGTGTATCTGAAAAAAAATCAAAAATCAAAAATCAAAAATCAAAATTTTTGGATACGAAATCTGCCAGAAATTATTCAACTACCAATTGCACATGCGGAAGGCAAATTTTATGCAGATAATGAAATAATTGAAAAATTGGAAAAACAGGGTCTGGTTGTCTTCAAGTATTGTGATGAAACAGGAAATAGTGCAGAGTATCCATACAATCCTAATGGTTCAATTGATAATATCGCAGGAATAATGAATCCTGACGGTAATATTCTTGGTTTAATGCCACATCCGGAAAGATTCGTAACAAAATATCAGTATCCTGTTTGGACAAGAAATAAAACTATTGAACCAGTTGGACTTGCTATTTTCAAAAACGTAGTAGAATATGCTAGAACAAAAATATAATGTTAAGTTTTGTCTTCCACTTAATTACTTAATCGCTTAATCACTGGCTTTATATGTGTGGAATTTTTGGTGTCTATAATCATAGTGAATCAGCAAAGTTGACATATCTCGGACTTTATGCGCTCCAGCATCGTGGACAGGAGTCAGCAGGAATCATTTCGTCTGATGGTAAAAGATTTTTTAGTAAAATCGCTACCGGATTAGTTGCTGATGTTTTTACAAAAGATGAGTTAAACAAACTTAAAGGTTCTTGTGCAATCGGGCATGTGAGATACTCAACATTTGGTTTGTCTAATTTAACAAATGCGCAGCCGTTTGCAATAAATTATTCAAACGGCAACCTCGCAATTGCACACAATGGGAACCTTTGTAATGCTAAATCGTTAAAAGAAAAACTGGAGAGAGACGGTTCTATTTTTCAGACATCATCAGATAGTGAAGTGTTTCTTCATCTTATTGCAAGATCAAAAAAGATTGGGCTTGAACAAAAAATAATTGATGCCATATCACAAATTAAAGGTGCCTATTCGTTACTTTTTCTGTTGAATAAAAAACTTATCGCTGTCAGAGACCCTTTGGGATTCAGACCGCTGTGTATTGGCAAATTAAAAAATTCATATATTGTATCGTCAGAAAGTTGTGCGTTTGACCTCATTGGTGCAAAATATATAAGAGATGTAAAACCAGGTGAAATAGTATCTATTTCTGACGGCAAAATTGAGTCAGTCCAGTTCTGCAAAACCAGAAGAAATGCATTCTGTATATTTGAGTTTATCTATTTCTCAAGACCTGATTCAAAAGTTTTTGGAAAATCAGTTTATAATGTTAGAAAAAATCTTGGAAGACAACTATCAAAAGAATCAAAAACTGATGCTGATATTGTAATCTCGGTTCCTGATTCAGCAAATGCTGCTGCCGTTGGGTTCTCTGAACAGTCAAAGATACAATACGAAATTGGTTTTATCAGGAATCATTATGTAGGCAGGACATTCATAGAGCCACGACAGGAAATCAGAAATTTTGGAGTAAAAATAAAATACAATCCTGTAAGTGAAACACTGTATCAGAAAAATATCGTGCTGGTTGATGATTCAATCGTTAGAGGCACAACATCTAAGAAACTTATCAAACTACTAAGAAAAACAGGTGTAAAAAAAATACATCACCGAATAAGTTCGCCACCAATTAAATATCCTTGTTTTTATGGTATTGATACCCCCAAAAAATCTGAACTTATTGCTGCAAAAAAATCTGTGGATGAGATAAAAAAATTTTTTGATGACGATACACTATATTATCTTTCTATTGACGGCTTGATAAAAGCAACAGGATTAAAAAAAGACGATTTCTGTCTCGCCTGTTTCACAGGAGATTATCCAATAAAATGAGAATTCTTGTGATTGGGTCCGGTGGCAGAGAACACGCAATTATCTGGAAATTAAAACAATCAAAAAATGTAAATAAAATTTTTTGTATTCCCGGTAACGGCGGTATTTCTCAAATTGCCAAATGCGAAAAAATTGATATTTTGGATTTCGTCAGTATTTCCGAGTTTATAATTAAAAATAAAATTGATTTAACTGTTGTAGGACCTGAACTGCCACTTTCAGAAGGTATTGTTGATTATTTTACAGAAAGAAAATTAAAAATTTTTGGCTGTAATAAAAAATCAGCACAACTTGAGTCAAGCAAGATTTTTGCAAAACAGTTTATGAAAAAGTATAATATCCCAACAGCATCTTTTAATATCTTTGAAAAGCATGATGATGCTTTAAGATATCTTCAATCTCCAACCTCCAATCTCCAATCGGTTGTCGTTAAAGCAGATGGCCTCTGTGCTGGGAAAGGTGTTTTTGTCTGCAATTCAAAAGAAGAAACAGAAAATACAATCAAAAAAATAATGGTTGATAAAATATTCGGTACTGCAGGTGAAAAAGTTGTTATTGAAGAAAAACTTATAGGACAAGAAACATCGCTTATCGCATTTTGTGATGGTAAAACAGTTTTACCGCTAATTCCATCACAAGACCATAAAAGAGTTGCCGACGGTGATAACGGCGAAAATACTGGTGGTATGGGTGCATATTCACCTGTAAAAATCATTACTGAAAAAGATACAAAAAAAATATTTGAAAATTTTATAGAAGGAATCAAAAAAGAAAACCTTCAATTCAGTGGCATAATCTATGCTGGAATAATGATGACATCTGCCGGCCCGAAAGTACTTGAATTCAATGTTCGTTTCGGCGACCCTGAAACCCAGACGATACTGCCGTTGATGAAGAGTGATTTATTAGATTTGTTTTTAGCAACTGTTGATGGTCCACTTGCAAAATGTAAAATTGAATGGTATGATAAATACTGCGTGTCTGTTGTTTTAGCATCAGGTGGTTATCCCGGCAAATATGAGATAAATAAAGAAATTCACGGTATAAAAAAAATTAAAAATGTGCTTGTTTTTCATGCTGGAACAAGAATTGAAAACAACAAGTTTTTCACAACCGGGGGCAGAGTTTTGAATGTGTGTGCGATTGGTAAAACATTGGAAGTGGCAATATCTAAAGCATACAAGGATGTTAAAAAAATAAAATTTGAAAATATGCATTACCGTCGGGATATTGGTTCAAAAGGAGTTTTATGAAAAAACCGATTGTAAGTGTCGTAATGGGAAGCGATTCTGATTTGCCTGTGATGAAAAGTTGTGCAGAAATGCTTGAGTTTTTTAAGATACCTTTTGAGATGACAGTTATCTCTGCACATAGAGCGCCTGAAAAAACAAATTTATATGCCAAAAATCTTACAAAAAATGGGATTCAAGTTGTTATCGCAGGTGCAGGAGGTGCGGCGCATCTTCCCGCATCTGTCGCATCGTTAACAACGATACCAGTGATTGGTATTCCTATAAAAACGGAAACACTTTCAGGTGTTGATTCGCTTTATTCAATCGTCCAGATGCCAAAAGGTGTTCCAGTCGCTACTGTTTCAATAAATGGCTCTGCAAATGCTGCGATTCTTGCCTGTGAAATATTATCATTAAACAATACGCACCTTAAGAAAAAACTTAATCAATACAAAAAAGACCTTGAAAAAAATGTCTTGAAAAAAGATGTAAAACTTAAAAAAGTTGGTTACAGGAGATATATATGAGTGTGCCAAGAAAGTTCCTTGAATTCTTGTCGGTGGAAGTCCGAACTGGATAAAGGGTAGCGACCAGTCCAACACCAAATCCCACAGTTAATAAGGCAACGAACTAACTGATGCTGGGATG
>JBFLWK010000011.1 GCA_040757695.1 Elusimicrobiota bacterium | reverse complement strand
TCAGGTCGATAGAATTATTAAAAAAATTACCGGATAATTTTATAAATTTAATCATTACAAGTCCGCCTTATTTTGGTTGCAGAGTTTACGGAAATGAAACATTAGGCAGAGAAGAACATCCATTGGGATACGTTGCCAATCTGTTAAAATATACAAAAGAATTAAAAAGGGTTTTATATAAAGAAGGTTCTTTTTACCTTAATATAGGTGATGTTTATTTCGGTACCAAAGGTTTTATTAGGAATAAAGGGAGATATGCTAGAAAAACGGACAAACATTATAAGGAGCATAAAATAGTCAAACCCGATGGCAAATATTTACAATACAAGCAACTTTTAATGTTGCCGGAAAGGATTGCAATGGGAATGCAGGAACAGGGTTGGATTTTACGCAATAAAATTATTTGGGAAAAACCCAATCCCGTTCCATCTTACTCACCGGACAGACGGTACCCAGTTTATGAACACATTTTTCATTTTGTAAAATCAAAAAGGTATTATTTTAACTTAAATATTGCCAAACATCTCAATCATCACAGGGATATAATAAGATGTGGCATAGAACCTTTTGGAGAGCATCAAGCATCTTTTCCGCTGTCGTTGATAAAACCACTGATTTTGACAACTTCAAAGGAAAAAGATTTAGTTTTAGATCCTTTTATGGGAAGTGGTACGACTGCTGTTGCCGCCGTGAAATTAAACAGAAATTATGTTGGTTTTGAAATAAATGAAAAATTTTGCAAATTAACAGAGGAAAGGATATTAAATTCAGAAAAAACAATTGAAAATGAACTACCAGTAAAGGAGATTTACCAGAGTGATATTCATTACATCGCAACCAGATAATTTGAAGAAACTTTATTTTGATTACTTAAAAGCAATCTGTTCTTTGTCAAAATTGTTTAGTGATAAAGATGTCCCATATTTGTATTACAGAGTGGCAGAGAATATTTTTTGTAAATCTTTTAATGCTGTTAATCTCTCAAGAGATGATTTGGCATTTGATGCAAAAAAAGATGATATTGGTATTGGGTTAAAAACTTTTACAGCAAGAGGGGAATATAAAACAGAAAAAATTGCCGAATTTAATGCATTCAGCAAAGAATTAAGAAACTTAAATAATGAAAAATTAGTTTTGCGGTTGTCTGATTTAAGGAATGAAAGAATTGAATTTGCTAAAAGAACATATGGTATTAAAAGTTCTATTTATCATTGTATTGCTCGCAGAAAAAAAATACTCAAAATATTTGAAACCGATTATGAATTAATTGATAAAAACACAATAAAAGATATAAAATCTTCAAAAGCGGGCATTTAATTCAAGGATACTAAAAACGAATATGCCTTTAATTTTTCTAAAAGTACCTTATTTAAAAAATTTGAAATTTCCGATACATCAATTGACTTACCTATACAGATTTTAGATGATCCATATGAATTAATTTTGACATTGTTTGAAAAAGGAGTAGTAAGACAACCCCTTTTAGAAATTCCCGGAAAAGATTTTGTAATTTTACCTTTATATTCGTTAAGAGAAAGTAAAAAAAATAACAAAGTAGTTGCAGAAAAAAGCGGTTTGAATCAATGGAATGCCGGTGACAGAGAAAGAGATATCGGAGAAGTTTATATTCCCATACCGATACAAATTCATAAAAATTTTCCAGATTTTTTACCGCCCAGAGAAAAACCGTTTAATTTGCATATTCCTACCGGTGAGATTTTAAACGCAAAAATATGTCAGGAAAATTCAAAAGCTTTAATGACCAATCCGAACAATGCACTTTCCGATTGGTTGCTGCGGAAAGTTTTGGAACTTAAAGAAGGGGAGTTGCTGACATATGAAAAGTTGAAAACTTTAGGAATAGATAGTGTTCGTATAACAAAAATGGACGAGAATAATTTTAAGATTGATTTTGCAAGAGCAGATAGTTATGACAATTTTCAGAAATTTTTTATAATAAAATAAGTGAAAAATGCCCGATATATTACAAATTTACATTTTTTATGGAAAAAAAACGAATCCTTGTTGTAGATGATGACCCGTCGGTTGTTGGTTATCTTGAATTTTTATTGGCAATTTACGGATATGTGATGGAAGGTGCTTTGTCTGGCGAGGAAGGATTAAAAAAAGTAGATGCTTCACCGCCTGATTTAATTTTTCTGGATTTGATGATGCCTAAAATGTCTGGATATGAAGTTTGTCGTCGGCTGAAAGCAAACCTGCGAACTGCATCAATCCCGGTTATTTTGTATACCGCAGCCCGAATAGGTTCTGAAGAAAAAGCCAAAGGGATAGAACTCGGTGCGGATGAGTTTCTTACCAAACCGTTCAACACGCAGGAATTAAAAGCGCGGTTAGAGCGGCTTTTCAAACGGCGCAGCGAAGATATGGGCTATAATCCGTTGACGAAACTGCCGGGCAACTTTTTTATAGAAAAAGAGTTCAAAGAACGGCTTAGTAAAAAAGGGTCTTTCACATTCTGCTATTTAGATATTGATAATTTTAAGGTATATAACGACCTCTACGGGTTCAAAAAGGGTGACGATGCAATTTTGTTTACTGCTGATGTTATAAAGAAAGCAATCACAGAAGCCGGCAACCCGGACGATTTTATCGGGCATATTGGTGGTGATGATTTTATTTTCATAACAACTGTAGATAAAGTAGATACTGTCTGTGAACTTGCTACAAAACGGTTTGATAAGTTTATATTCCAGTACTACGATGAAGAAGATGTTAAAAAAGGCTATATCACTGCGAGAGACCGCGATGACCGGCTCAAAAATTTTCCGCTTATGACGATTTCAATTAGTGTGCTTACAAACGAGAAATCGCCATTTCCACCGTTATCTCAAATGATTGAAAAAATGGCAGAGTTGAAATCAAAAGCAAAAAGAGAACCCAATAGACCTAAAGGCAGTTTCGTGATGAAGATATAATATGGAAAAGAAATTTATTTTCGTTATTGATGACGAATCAGCATCTGTTGCCTATATGGAACTCCTGCTTACCTGTTACGGCTATATTGTTAAGGGCTTTTCATCAGTTGAAGAGTTGTTTAAAAGTATTGATATTACACTGCCTGATTTGATTTTTGTTGACCTGATTTTAAGACATACAACCGGCTATGAGGTTTTAAGACGACTGCGTGCCAACCCGAAATCACACGCAGTGCCTGTTATTCTTTATACCTCAAGTAGAATTGACTCAGACACTAAATCAAAAGGACTGTCTATTGGTGCGGACGATTTCTTAACAAAACCGTTTGACCAGCAGGAACTGAAAGCAAAACTGGAACGGATTTTTCAACGAAGAGAAGAAGAAACCAAAGAAAAAGAGTTTATTCGCGATACATTACGCGGCTATATTTCTAAAGATATACTAAAAGTACTGATGGAAAAAAGAAATACACCAATACTTGAAGGTGAAAAACGGGAGGTTACTGTTTTATTCTCGGATATACGGGAATTCACAAGATACTCAGAACAACTGCCGCCAACCGAGGTTGTGAATATGCTTAATGAGTATCTCAAAATGATGACTGCTATAATTATAAAATGTGATGGTGTGATTGACAAGTTTATGGGTGATGCAATACTATCTTTCTGGAATGCACCATTTAATCAGGCGAATCATGAATTGAAAGCAGCACGGTGTGCGTTGGAGATGCTTTCAGCACTGCAAAAATATAATATTGACCGCGAGAAAAACAATAAAGCCGTTTTTAGTAGTATAGGAATTGGTATCAATACCGGTATCGTTGTAGCAGGACTTATTGGCTCTGAAAAAAAGATGGAATATACTTTAATCGGCAATACCGTTAATATTGCTGCACGACTTCAAGCGATTGCACGAAATAAAATTTATATATCAGAAATAACTGCGCAGAAACTGAAAAACTTTTGTAAACTGGAATCAATTGGTAAAGTAAAATTCAAAGGTAAAGAAGAAGAAATAGAGGTTTTTGAACTTATAGGGATGTTATGGTAATAACGCAGATGACATAAATCCTGCCCCCAAATGACTCTATCGGGGGTGTCATTCCCAAAAGGTTCTATTGGGAATCCATTAAAGACGTAGATTCCCGACAGGGGCATTCGGGAATGACAAATCCGCGGCAATCCGCGATAATCTGCGTATAAAAAATCAGCGGTAATTAGCGATTACGGAGGCAAAAAATGTCAAAAGAAAAAAGGAAACATAAACGGTTACCAACGACAATTATTGCAGATATTTATGATGCTGCTACGCTTGAGTTAAAAGGTAAAGGCTGTATCTTTGATTTATCAAAATCCGGTATCGCACTTGAAACCAATCTGAAACTGGATAAAACCAAGCCGTTTTTTATACGGATGAATATCCCGATGGAGATATTATGCCGGATTATCCGGTCAGAAAGCGAGGATGCCCAAACCGGGGTTTACCGGTACGGCTTAAAATATTCAAGAATAAAAATGTCGGACGCTATAAAACTTAAAAAAATTGTATTTGAAGATTCTGAAAAATGTTGAGTGAAACAAAATCATATTCTGCGAAAAAAAACCTGTTTGATGATTTAAATGAGAAACAACAGGAAGCGGTAAGATGTACAGAAGGACCGCTTTTGATTCTTGCAGGTGCCGGTAGCGGTAAAACACGCGTTATTGTCTATCGGATTGCTTATCTTTTACAAAACGGAGTCAAGCCGTGGAACATTCTTGCAATGACATTCACAAATAAAGCCGCAAGCCAGATGCGAGATAGAATCAATAAACTTATTGACTATGATGCAAATATCTGGATTTCTACATACCATTCGTTTTGTGCCAGAATTTTGCGGATAGAAGCATCAAATATTGCCTTAAACCACGATTTTACAATTTATGACGAAACCGATTCCAAGAAACTTATAGAACACTGCCTTAAAGAATTAAATTATGATTCTGACAGATTCAAGCCGTCACTTCTCTATGAAATAATTTCATTAGCAAAAGATAAACTATTAGACCCTGAATCATATATTGTTCATGCAATGACTACTAACGAATCATTCAAGAAAATTACCGCAGATATTTATGAACTTTATCAGAAAAAACTTAAAGAAATGAACGCCTGTGATTTTGGCGATTTGCTAAGATACACAGTTGAACTGTACAAAAATAATCAGTCAGTTTTAGAAAAATATCAGCAGCGGTTCAAATACCTTATGATTGATGAATATCAGGATACTAATTATGCCCAGTATGTGCTGACCAAACTGCTGGCTGCCAAGTATAAAAATATCTGCGTTGTCGGCGATGATGACCAAGCAATCTATTCCTGGCGTGGTGCGGATATCAGAAATATATTAGAGTTTGAACGGGACTGGACTAAAACAACCGTTATCTATCTGGAACGGAATTATCGGTCTACAAAAAATATACTGGACTGTGCCTGGCAACTTATACAAAATAACCATCACCGAAAACCTAAAAAATTATGGACAGATAAAAAACATGGTAATGAGGTTGTCTACATAGAACTCGCCAGCGAGATTAAAGAAGCAGAATATGTCGCTAATAGAATAAAATCAGCAGTTGAGACAGAAAATGCAGCACTTTCTGATTTTGCTGTTTTCTATCGGACTAATGCACAATCCAGAATTTTTGAGGAGGTGTTCACCCGGACAGGTATCCCATTTGTTGTTGTCGGCAGTCAGCGGTTTTATGAACGTACAGAAGTAAAAGATATTTTAAGTTATTTACGGTTGATTAACAATCCAGCAGATAATATAAGTTTTACGAGAATAATCAATACACCTGCCAGAGGAATTGGGAAAGTAACACTGCTATCTATAGAAAAAAATGCAGCCGAAAAAAGATTAACACTCTATGAGTCCGCAAAAGATATGTATCAAAATGGACAGATTCCAAAAGCTGAAAAATTTGTGAAACTTGTTGATTCTATGATTGCAGAAAAAGAAAATATGAACGCTTCAGAAATCGCAAAAATCATAATTGAAGAAACCAGCTATGTTCAACTTTTAGAAGAACAAAATAGTATTGAATCGTATTCCCGAATAGAAAATATAGAGGAACTTGTATCTGCAATTGTTGATTTTGAACAAAACACTGAAGAGAAAGAAAATAAAAAACTTTCAGCATTTTTGGAAAATATCGCACTTATCTCCGATGTAGATGTCTGGGCTGAAAACAAAGAATTTGTTACACTAATGACACTCCATCTTGCTAAAGGGCTGGAATTCACGAGTGTTTTTATAACCGGACTTGAAGAAGGATATATTCCACATGTGAATCATGTATATACTTTAGAAGAACTTGAAGAAGAACGACGGCTCTGTTATGTTGGGATGACCCGTGCCCAAAAGCAGCTCTATCTTACAAGCGCAGCACAGAGAAGAGTATATGGCGAAATGCGGTATTGTATCCCGTCAAGATTCCTGAAAGAAATCGGGCTTAAAAAAATCAAGGAAAATAGTCAAGAAATAAACGGGATATTAAATTTATATCCTGATTCCCATCGGGATGCTGCACCATTACCATTTTATAAAGGACTTCGGGTAAGACATTCTGAATTCGGTAATGGCAAGATTGTTGATGTAAACGGTTCTGGAGACGATTTAAAAATTACTGTTCAGTTTGAGGCTGGTTTCTGGAAAAAACTTTTCGTAAAATACGCTAATCTAAAAAAAGTAGAAATAGATTAAAAAAAATCTGCATGTTCTGCGTTCATGAAAATCACAATAAAAGATGTTGAATATGTAGCAAAACTTGCACAACTTGAATTAACAGAACAAGAAAAAAAGGAATATACTATCCAATTAAATTCAATTCTGGAGTATATGGATGAATTAAACAAGGTTGATACTTCAAATGTGCTATCAACTGCCAGTGTAATTAAGATAAAAAATGTTTTTCGTGAAGATAAAATAAAGAAATCTGATATAGCAGAAGATATAATTTCAAATGCGCCATCAAAAGAAGACAGATTTTTTAAGGTCAAAAAAGTCATAGAATAAATTAGAGCAAATGTAAAACTTGTATGGAACTTCATATCCTGGCTGCTTGTGAAATTGTTGAGAAAATAAAAAAAAGAGAAATTTCTGCCAGCGAAATTGTTAGATGTTATTTAGAGCGTATTAAAAAATTTGACCACAAAATTCATGCATTCAATTCTGTTTTTGCTGAAAAATCACTGAAAAAAGCGGATGAAATTGACAACAAAATCAAAAAAGGAAAATATCTCGGCGCACTTGCTGGCATCCCTGTCGCTATAAAAGATAATATATGTATTAAAGACGAAAAGACAACTTGTTCGTCTAAAATTCTTGAAAATTATATTGCACCTTATAATGCGACTGTCATTGAAAAACTTGAAAAAGAAGACGCAATTCTTATTGGCAAAACAAATATGGATGAATTTGCAATGGGCTCGTCAACTGAGAATTCAGCATTTTGTATAACAAAAAATCCGTGGGATTTTAAAAGTGTTCCAGGCGGTTCTTCCGGCGGAAGCGCCGCAGCAGTTGCAGCGTCTATCTCGCCTGTAGCACTAGGCTCGGATACAGGCGGCTCTATCAGACAGCCCGCCGCATTTTGTGGGCTCGCCGGCTTGAAGCCTACATATGGAAGGGTCTCTCGTTATGGGCTCGTAGCGTTTGCATCTTCACTTGACCAGATAGGACCTTTGGCAAAAAATGTGAAAGATGTAGCACTGGTTTTACAGAATATATCGGACTACGATGTAAATGATACCACATCCGCCAATCTGCCTGTAGATGACTATCTTTCTGAAATTGAAAAAGATATAAAAAAACTTAAAATCGGTATTCCAAAAGAATACTTTGTAGAAGGGCTGGATAAAGAGGTTCAAAATGCGATATTCTCAGCACTAAAAGTTTTTGAAGGATTAGGTTGCCAGATAAAAGAAATTTCGCTACCGTATACAAAATATGCAGTTAGCGTTTATTATATTATTGCACCATCTGAAGCATCTGCAAATCTTGCAAGATATGATGGCGTGAAATACGGCTTCCGCGCTGATACCGACTCACTCATGGAAATGTATGAAAAAACACGGTCAGTCGGGTTTGGTAGTGAAGTGAAACGAAGAATAATGCTCGGAACATATACGCTTTCGGCTGGTTATTACGATGCTTATTATCTAAAAGCACAGAAGGTTCGGACATTGATAAAAAATGATTTTGATGAAGCGTTCGAGAATATAGATGTTATTATGACACCTACAACGCCTTCAACTGCATTCCAAATTGGTGAAAAAACTGCCGAGCCGTTACAGATGTATCTTTCGGATGTTTTTACAATCTCTTGTAATCTTGCCGGGATTTGCGGGCTCTCAATCCTTTGTGGGTTCTCGTCTGCCAATTTGCCAATAGGACTCCAGCTTTTAGGTAGAGCATTTGATGAAAAAACGATTTTAAGAGCAGCACATAATTTTCAAAAAAGTACTGATTATCATAAAAAAAATCCGCAAATGATATAGTTTTCAGACGGAGGATTCTATGCGAGAGAAAGTGGAAAAAGCACTTGAAAAAATCAGGCCGTTTCTACAAAGAGATGGCGGTGATGTTGAACTTGTGGATGTCACAGAAGATGGGATTGTCAAAGTAAAACTTCTGATGGCTTGTGCGGGTTGTCCGATGGCATCAATGACATTAAAAAACGGAATTGAAAAAGCCATAAAACAGGAAGTCCCTGAAATAAAATCTGTAGAAGCAGTATAAAAATGAAAAAATCAGAAGTACAAAAAAAAGTAACAATATGAATATCGGAACTGATTTAGACGGTGTTATCGCAGACAGCGACCCTGTCTACCGGTTTTTTATAAAAAAATTTTTGGGGCAAGAACTAAAAAGAAAAGATGTAACATCGTTTTTTTACGAGGATTGTCTTGGAATAACTATTGACAAAATGAACAAGGTTTGGGAATTTTTTAATAGAGAACAAGGTTGGAATAAAATAAAACCTGTAGTCGGTGCAATTAAGTATTTGAATAAATTTGCAACAAAAAATAAAATTTTTGTGGTTTCATCAAGGCCTGTTTTTTTAGAAAAAATCACCCGAAGATGGCTTGATAGGTATAAAGTTAACTACGATAAACTGATTTTGACCGACAGTCAACCTAAATTGAAAATTATTAAGGACTTAAATATCACATATTTTATAGAAGACCGATTAGATTATGCGCAAGAGATGGCAAAGGCAGGGATCAAAGTGTTGTTGCTTGATTATCCATGGAACCAGTCCGATGAAGAACAAGCAAACCTTTACCGAGTAAAAAACTGGGATGAAGTAGATGAATTTTTTAGAATACAAAAACATACCATGTAATCTTTGTGGCTCAAATGACTATAAGATTTTGTATAAAAAAGTTTATTCTTTTGAACCAGACCGAATCAAGATAACAACTGATATGTATAATTCATATGGGCAGATAGTTCGTTGTAAAAGATGTGGGCTTGTATATACGACACCACGGTTTCCCAACAATCAAATTATACAAGCATATAAATCTATGGACGACCGAGATTATGTTTCAGAGCAAGAAAGCCGTAATATAAACGCTCAGTTTTCTCTTCATACTATCAAAAAGTACAAAAAACAAGGAACACTTTTGGATATAGGTTCTGCCTGCGGTTTTTTTCTAAATTCAGCAAAAAAAGATTTTGAAGTATCAGGTGTAGAGCTTTCTCATTGGGCAACTGAATTTACAAGAAGAACTTGGGGAATAAATGTTTTTGAAGGCACACTTGAAGAATTGCAACTCAAACCCAGCTCGGTAGATGTTGTCAGTATGATAGATACTTTAGAACATTTAACAGACCCTCAAAGTACTGTTGCGGAGGTTTACAAGATTTTGAAACTTAACGGGCTGTTTTATTTAGTAGTACCGGATATTGACGGGCTTGCTGCAAAAATTTTAAGAGGTTATTGGTGGGGCTTAAGACCCGCACATCTTTATTATTTTTCAAAAAATAGTTTAACCCAATTACTAAAAAAAAATGGGTTTAAAATAAAACAGATGAAATCATATGGACGGGTATTTCCATATAGTTACTGGCTTAGCCGCTTACATCATTATCCGAAATTGATTTATAAAACAGTTAAGTATGTTGTTGATGCATTTGCTTTGAATGAAAAACTCGCTTATATTAACACGAAAGATTCTTTGGAAATTGTAGCAGTAAGATAAAATTCGGAATTTATGCAGAAAATAAAAGAGTTTCTGTCTACTATATGGTTAGAGATATTATGTTGTTTAACGGCTTCATTTCTGTTCTGGAACCGATTATTCATAAATCCGTTCCGACATTTGTATGGAGATTTTGATTTTACTATAACTTATCTTTTTGCGAATAAAATCTCATTTTTATATTTTCACGAATTCCCGTTTTTTAGTTCTTATATCGGTGGTGGTTTTCCTCTATGGGCAAATCCACAAAATATGTTTTTTTCGGTTCCACAATTTTTTTCAATAATAATTAAGAATCAATGGTTGGCTATTCGGATTACAATTCTGGTTTTAACAACAATCAGTATGTTAGGAATGTTTAATCTGCTAAAACAACTTGAAATACAAAATTTCGGGTTAAAATTATTCGGCGCAATTATCTATACATTTTCTGGTTTTTTTGTTGCCAGAATGATTATCGGGCACATTATATTCCATAATATAATTTATATCCCATGGCTTGTATCTTCGTTTATATGGTCATATAAAAATAATAAGTTTTCTTTTGCTATTCCAATATGGTTAGCAATAATGATATACGCAGGACTGCATATCACTTCAGTATTTGTAATAATTATTTTAATATCTTTACTTTTCTTTTGTAAATTCAAAAGATGGTTAATTTATATCCTACTCGGCTTTATCTTAGCAGCGCCCAAAATTATTCCTTCATATCAATTGTTATCCTGGTTCCCTAAAAAATGTAATATGGGTTATGTAGCAAATTCAGTAGTTAAAACATATACTGTCTTGCTGTCTGCTCTTGTCTGGCCTGTTCAAAATCCGAATAGTTGGCCATTTAAATGCCTTACTGATAAATGGTTATCATCAAACATGCACGAGATAAATGGCTATATAGGAATTCTTCCCGTCTTGTTAGCAGGATTTTGTATATATATTTTTTTCAAGTATAAGAACTATTTTTACCGACGAGTTGTCGTTTCTATGCTGATGATTACAGGAATTGCTCTTTTTTTATATCTGGGTGAATTGAATCCTGTCTGGCAGATATTATCAAAAAATTTAGTGTTTGGTTCTCTCCATATCCCAACGAGGTTTATCGGTTTGGTTGTATTACCAATTGCCGTTTTTTCAACTCTTGGGCTTTGGATATTTGTAAAAAATATAAAGAAAAAAGTAAACATTATTCTTTTTGGAATTTGTATTGCTGTATTCTTAGATTATTATAGGGCAAATTTATATAATATAAAAACAGCAACACAAACTTGTGCTCTTGCCAGCAGGTATTATTTTAATCAAGACAATACTTTTGAATACAACGAAGGTCCTGATTGGGTTTTTATAGAACCACAAAGTTTTGAGATTGATTCAATGAGCGGCTATCTCCAGAAAAATCAAGGTATTTTACATTTTTATGATACTTTACTCGGGTATGGACCATATGTTTTTAAGAAACATTCTCTTGTCAAAGAAGGCAGAATAGATATGTTTAATAGCGAACCGAATATAAAAATAGAATGGCTTTCCCCATCAAAAATTTTTGTAAAAGTGCTTAAAACAAAACCGGAGCATATAACAATCCCTATAAATATAAATTATTTTCCCGGCTGGCAAATTATTCCTAACTTACATGGGTTAACACTAAATTCCAACTGGACACCAGATAAATGGGGCTTATTATTACTTGACCTCTCTGATAAATTTCCAATAATGAAAACAGAGATGTTCAGTTTAAGATATTCACCTTCTTGGAAAGTAAAATTAACCTTTGTCATCGCGGGATTGACATTATGTATTATATGTTATATCCGTTGTTTTTATTCGTAATAATTGTTTTAGGATGTAATCAGAAAAAGCCGGGTATTAACGAAATACAACAGGTTCAAGACGATGTTTCTATGACTTCGCAGGACTGGCGAAAAAAAGGAGACATGTATTATCAAACTTATAACTTTGAAAAAGCGATAGAATGTTACGCTAAATCCATTGAACTTAATCCCAACAATGCATATACATGGGAATCAAACGGTTGGGCTTTTACACAGTTATATGACCACAATCAAGCAATAACTTGTTTCAATAAAGCATCTGGTATATATAAAATATTTAAAATTGGAAATTCAATAATTCCTAAAACTGCAAGAGATTATTTCAAACGAGCGTCTGTCTATTTTATTCATAAAGAGTATAACCAAGCGATTGAAGATTATACCAAAAGTATTAAACTTGACAATAAATATATAGTAAAATGTTCCTATTTTCGTGGAGAGGCATATTATAATACAGGTAGATATAATTTAGCAATCGCTGATTTTGATAAGGTTATAGAACTTGAACCATCTGCTAAAGCATATATGAACCGAGGTCTTGCATATCACGCAGCTAAAAATTACAGTCTTGCAATCCGTGATTATAATATGGCAATCAAATTGAATCCAAAATTTTCAAAAGCGTATAATAACCGTGGGCTAACTTATTATGAATTGGGTGATTCCAATCAGGCATTTTCTGATTTTAACAGGGCGATAAAACTTGACCCTGCCTATGCAATGGCATATAATAATAGAGGTGCTATTCACCTTGTTTCTAAAAGATATGATTTTGCCAAAAAAGATTTTCTGAAGGCAATAGAACTACAACCTGAAAGCGAATCTGCAACTTTTTCCAGAAGTAATATTCAACTTGGGAACTATGAATACAAAAATTGAACTTGTTCTGGGTGATATTACAAAAATTAAAGTGGATGCAATTGTCAATGCGGCTAATACTACGCTTTTAGGTGGCGGTGGGGTTGACGGAGCAATCCATCGTGCTGCCGGCCATCAACTTTTAGAAGAATGCAAGAAACTTGGTGGCTGTAAAACCGGTGAAGCAAAAATTACAAAGGGCTACAATCTGCCTCCAAAGTATGTTATTCATACTGTAGGTCCGATATGGCGTGGTGGCAATTTTAACGAAAAAAAACTACTTAAAATTTGCTACAAAAATTCGTTAGAACTTGCTGAAAAAAACAAAATCAAATCTATTGCATTCCCGTCAATATCCACAGGTGCATATGGTTTCCCGATAGAAAAAGCAGCGCAAATCGCCTTATCTGAGATTAAAAAATTTGTTGAAAAAAAATCTGTTTTTGATAAAATAATAATTGTTCTTTTTTCAGAAACCGATTTACAGGTCTACAAAAAGTTTTACAATATAGTTTTTACTAATCACTAATTCACTAATCACTGTCTTTATCGGGGGTTTTATGTTTGAGGGAAGTTATGTAGCAATTGTTACACCATTCAAGAATGGAAAAGTTGATTTTGAAACATTAGGCGAACTTGTTGAGTTTCATATAAAAAATGGGACCAATGGTATTGTGCCGTGCGGAACAACAGGTGAGTCAGCAACGCTGAATTATGAAGAGCATGAAAAGGTGATTGAGATTGTTGTTAAACAAGTGGCAGGTCGGATAAAGGTTGTCGCTGGAACCGGCTCCAATAGTACACAAGAAACAATTGAGATGACTGCATTTGCTAAAAAGGTTGGCGCTGATGGTGTGCTTCTTGTTTCGCCATATTACAATAAACCAACACAAAAAGGACTGTATCTCCATTTCAAAAAGGTTGCGAATGAAATAGCCATCCCTATAATGCTTTACAACATACAGTCCAGAACCGGAGTTAATATAGAGCCAGAAACGGTTGCAAAGTTGTATTCTGATTGTGAAAATATTGTTGCAATAAAAGAAGCAAGTGGCTCGTTAGAGCAGATGACAAAAATACGGCTTCTATGTCCTGAAATAGATATGCTTTCTGGCGACGATGCTTTGACACTTCCGCTTTTATCTATCGGTGGTAAAGGTGTTGTATCCGTCGTAGCAAACATTGTACCAAAAGATGTTTCAGACATGGTTTGGTCGTATCTTAAAGGTGAAACAGAAAAAGCCAGAGAACTTCATTTCAAACTTTTTGAGTTAATAAAAGCGATGTTTATTGAAACCAATCCTATACCCATTAAGACAGCAATGGGTTTAATGGGTTTGTGTTCCGATGAACTGCGTTTGCCAATGTGCAATATGGACGATAAGAACAAGGAAAAACTTGTAAAAGTAATGAAAGATAACGGTTTATTAAAATCATAATTTCCAAATTTCCAAATTTGGAAATTTGGAAATTGAGAAAAAGGGGAATTCCTATAACTATGACACAAATTCTGTCAGTTATAATTTTTTTGGCGATGTTTGTTTCAATAATGCTGGAAAAATGGCATAGGTATATTTCTGCACTTGTTGGCGCGGTTCTTACAATAATTTTTGTTTTAAGAACACCAGATGCAATACTATGGGTTTTGAACTTAAAAGAGATTTTTCAGTCATCTTTCTGGATAACAAAAGGAATAAAAGAAGAGGTCTCACACGGTATCAACTGGCAGACAATCATTTTTATTGCCGGGATGATGACAATGATAGAAGGACTCACACGGGTCGGATTTTTCAGATGGCTCTGCCTTTATGTTGCCAAACTTGTGAAATATAAAGTAATCCCGATTTTTATTGCATTTATGTTACTTTCTGGTTTTCTATCAATGTTTATTGATAGCATCACCGTTTTGCTTTTTCTGTCGTCGGTAACAATAGAACTTGCGAAACTCTTAAAATTTGACCCGATACCTGTGATTATTGCCGAGATTTTTGCTGCCAATACCGGCGGTAGTGCTACAATGTGTGGCGACCCGCCTAATATTATTATTGGAACGGCATTTGGATTTTCATTTTTTGATTTCTTAAAAAATACAGGTTTAGTTGCCTGGATTGGTATGTTTTTTACACTCGGATTTTTTTATCTCGTATTTAAAAAGGAATTAGTAGCCAACGACAAAACACAACCTGATAAATATCCTGAGCCTAAAGAAGCAGTTGCACATCAACAATTATTTGTAATTTATTCAATCGTTTTCCTTTTTGTAGTAATTTTGCTTGTTACTCATGGCTGGACGGGACTTTCAGTCGCACTTATTGGTGTTATCGCCGCATTTTTGACATTGGCTTGTGCGTATAAATCACATCAGAAAATTATCAGACGGATTGATTGGAGAACACTTCTGTTTTTTGTTGGGTTGTTTATTTGTGTTGGTGGACTTGAATATACCGGTGTGCTTGAAAAACTTGCACATTGGATAGGAGAAATTTCAAAAGGGAATGCATTTGTGATTGTTTCAATAATTTTGTGGACTTCTGCTTTCGCATCCGCAATAGTTGATAATATACCATTTGCTGCTACAATGGTGCCGGTTGTGTTCAATCTTTCTAAAACTGGAATCTCATTAGAAACATTGAGTTGGTCGCTTGCCTTAGGAACTGATATTGGTGGTAATGGAACGCCAATTGGTGCGTCTGCTAATGTTGTAGGGATTGCAATTGCAGAGAAAAAGGGCTACAAAGTCGGCTGGCCAAGATATTGTAAATTTGCACTTCCTGCAATGGTTATAGTTGTGGCAATCTGTAATCTGTATTTGTATTTAAGATATTTTTAGTACTATGAACGATAAAATATCAGATTTGCAAAGGAAAATACTTGCTTTTATTAACAATTCAGTAAAAAAGCGAGGATTCCCACCAACAGTTAGAGAGATAGCAAAATATTTTAAGTTTGCTTCAAGGAATACTGCACACTATCATATCAAAATACTTAGAGAAAAAGGTTGTTTAAAATTCAGGATGGGTTCTTGCAATAGAAGAGTGTCACGCGGATTAAAAATCAAACACAAGTAGAACATTTGTCCTATAAATTTTGTCGTCACTAATTAGGACATCTGTCCTATAAGTTTCAGATGGAGAGGTTATGTTAAAACTTACAGTTTGTGGTGCTTGTGGAAAAATGGGTAAAATGATAATTGATAGAATTCTTACTGATAATGAATTAAAACTTGTAGGTGCAGTAGAAAAAAAAGGGCATCCTTTTATAGAGCAAATGATCAATAAAATAAAAATTACAGATAATATAGAAACTGTTATCAAAAACACAGATGTTGTGATTGATTTTACAAATCCAGAAGCGACACTTGAACATTTGGGAATTGCCATAAGAAATGTAGTGGCAGGGTCTTGCCCTGCTTTCGTGATTGGAACTACCGGTATTTCCGAAAAAGGTCTTGAAAAAATAAAAGAAGTATCAAACACTTGCGCAATAGTTTTTTCGCCCAATATGTCGGCTGGTGTGAATCTTTTATTTAAACTTGTTGATGAAGTAGCAGGTGTATTGTCAAATTACGATGTAGAAATAGTTGAAGCACATCATAACCAAAAAAAGGATGCACCATCAGGCACAGCAGTAAAAATTGCAGATATTATTTCAGGTAAACTTAAACTATCAAAAATTTATGGAAGAACCGGTATTACAGGTCCAAGAAAAAAAGAAATTGGTATTCATGCAGTCCGAGCAGGTGATATTGTCGGTGAGCATACAGTAATTTTTGCTGGATCCGGTGAACGATTAGAACTAATTCATCGTGCGCATTCGCGTGAAACATTCGCCGCAGGGGCGGTTAAAGCTGCAAAATGGATTTTCAGCAAAAAACCAGGACTTTACAGTATGCAAGATGTTTTAGGATTATAGGGAGGCAAAGATGGGTAAAAAAACTTGGCAGGAGAAATTACATGACTCTAAAGATTTACCAAAAGTGGTAAAAATTCCAGAAAAAATGAGCAAAAGATGGGGCAATGGCACAATTGTTATTCCTGCACCAATAGAAGTGGATGAGATTATGAATAAAGTTCCGTTCGGCAAATTTATTACAATAAATCAAATTCGCGAAATACTTGCTAAAAAACATCATGCTACGATTGGTTGTCCAATAACTACAGGAATTTTTGCAAAAATTTCTGCACATGCTGCTGAAGAAATGAAAGCTCAATGGAAAAAAGATATTACTCCTTACTGGCGAACATTGAAATCAAATGGAGAACTTAACGAGAAATATCCTGGTGGTATCGTCTCTCAAAAAAAACTTTTAGAAAAAGAAGGACATAAAATAATCCAAAAAGGCAAAAAATATATCGTTGCCAATTTTGAAAACTGGTTGGTTAAGTTTTAAGGTTATGGAAAAATACTTAACAAAAGTAGAAAAGAAAATACTTTCTTTTATAAATAATTCAATAAAAAAACGAGGTTTTCCACCAACAGAAAGAGAAATATGTAAGTATTTTAAGTTTTCTTCCAGAAACACAGCACATTACTATATCAGACAACTTAAAGAAAAAGGGCATTTAAAATTCAGAATTGGTTCTTGTAATAAACGAGTAGCCCGCGGCTTAAAAATAAGAATTCGGTAATATAGAGCACTTGCTCTATACACCGACGAGAAAACATATAGAGCAAGTGCTCTGTAATGTATAAAATGAGAATTTATAAATTTGAAAAAATTCCAGAAAAAATTATTGCAGTTGGGCTAAATTATATTGAGCATGCGAAAGAACTCAACATGAGAATTCCCGCTGAGCCAGTCATTTTTCTAAAACCACCGTCGGCAGTAATTTTCAACAACCAAAAAATTGTATATCCGAAAATGGCAAAACAGGTTGATTATGAAGCCGAACTTGCAGTTGTGATTGGAAAACAGTGCAAAAATGTTTCAGTGAAAAATGCAAAAAAATATATTCTTGGATATACCTGTTTCAATGATGTAACAGCACGGGATTTGCAGAAAAAAGACGGGCAGTGGACACGAGCAAAATCGTTTGATACTTTTTGTCCGGTGGGTCCGCATATCGTTTCCGGCATAAATCCGCATAATCTGAAAATTGAACTTTTTTTGAATGGAAAATTGAAACAATCTTCAAACACCAAGAATCTAATTTTTAAAATTCCCAAGCTTATCTCGTTTGTTTCAAAAATTATGACACTTGAAAAATATAATATAATAGCAACTGGGACACCTGTTGGTGTAGGACCTGTTAAAATTGGTGATAGAATAGATGTAAAAATAGAAAAAATTGGCACACTTACGAATTATGTCGTTAAGGAGTGATTATGCTGAAAAAAATCTGGTTGTGGTTTTGCGATGTTTTTTCCGATGAAGAAAACCCTGACGAACCGATTTACGAGCCTGTGCACATCGCATCAATGATTGTGCTCACACTTTTCGGGATTTCAATTCTATACTGGCTTTTCTGGTCGCTGCTCGTCTATAAAGGCGGACTTGTCAGCAAAATAATCCCGTTTTTAAGTGTCATTTTTACATCTAAAACACTTGCTAGTTTTGGCTACGAAGGTTATCCTTACGAGATGGGTATCTTTGAAGGTTGGATAACAAATGTTGTTGCACTTCTGTTTTTGTGCCTGTTAGTCTGGCGTATTGTGAAAATTGTTAAAGGAGAACAGCCACAGAGCGCACGGAATCCACGGGATTAGACAAGAGGTTAATATAAATGGAGGGATAGCGGAGTGAAAAAACTTATTGTTAATGCTGATGATTTTGGTTATTCTGATGGGATAAATCGCGGGATAGTATATGCATATCAGAAAGGGGTAGTTACAAGCACAAGTTTGTTTGTTAATAAACCATTTACTGACGATGCTGTCCGATATGCAAAAGAAAACCAGAATTTAGGGGTTGGGATTCATTTAGATTTAGACGATTTTTTTGAAGTCGACCACAAACAAGGCAGAATTGTGGAACTAAAAAATCCGCAGCAGAACCTTGATGAACTCAAAACTGAAATCAGAAACCAGATTGAAAAATACCTTTCGTTTTCGTTACAATGTGACCATTTAGACAGCCATCATCATTCGCATCTTCATCCATTAGTTTTGCCAGCTGCCTGCGAGGTTGCAAGTCAGTATAAAATTCAGAATATAAGATTTTTCAGAAAATTTTATTTGTCACAAGATGAATTTGAAAAACAGAAACAAGTTTTACAGGGTTATAACTTGAAATTTGTTCCACATTTTATTGAGGGCTGGTACTGGGGTAATATTGACGAAAATTATGAAATTGCAGAACTGATGACGCATCCCGGCTACGGTGAATTGTGGCGTGAATTAGAACTTGCACACAGCTGCCAGTATGATTTAAGAACTTATTTATCTACTCAAAATATTCAACTAATAAAATTTTCAGATATGCAAGAGATGATATGATAAATTCTAAACCCGAAGTCCTAAATAATTTCTGTTAGTTTTTCAACTGAAACTATTCATTCATTATATGGAATACAAAAAATGAGATTTGAATTTTCTGAACGATTAAAAAAACTGCCACCATATCTGTTTGTAGAAATTGACAGAAAGAAAAAAGCAGCAATTGAGAAAGGGGTTGATATCATTTCTCTTGGTGTCGGTGACCCGGATTTACCAACGCCGAAGCACATTATTGACGCAATGAAAAATGCTGTTGAGAAACCGAAACATCACCAGTATCCTTTTGGTGCTGGGCTTATTGAGTTTAGAAAAGCAGTGAGTAATTGGTATAAAGCGAGGTTCAATGTTGATCTAAACCCTGATAATGAGATTCATTCTTTAATTGGCTCAAAAGAAGGTATCGGACATATTCATCTTGGATTTGTAAATCCTGGCGATATTGTTTTAGTTCCCGAGCCGGGTTATCCTGTGTATAATTGCGGGACAATTTTTGCAGATGGTCAGTCATGCTTTCTACCACTGACAGAAAAAAACAAATTTTTTCCTGATTTCAAAAAGATTCCTAAAAGAATTGCAAAAAAATCAAAAATACTTTTTATAAATTATCCCAATAATCCTACATCAGCAACAGCGACTTTAGAGTTTTATAGGAAAGTTGTAAAATTTGCAAAAAAATATAATATTATTGTTTGTAGTGATTTAGCATATTCTGAAATTTATTTTGATAACATAAAACCCTACAGCTTTTTTGAAGTAGAAGGTGCAAAAAGTATTGGTGTAGAGTTTCACTCGCTTTCCAAAACATACAATATGACCGGCTGGCGAATAGGCTGGGTTTGTGGGAATGCTGAAATAATTGCTTGGCTTGCAAAAGTAAAAGACAATTATGACTCTGGTGTGTTTGGTGCTGTACAAGAAGCAGGTGTTGTTGCGTTGACATCCTCACAAAATTGTGTAGAAGAGATGCGAAAAATTTATCAAAAAAGGCGAGATATATTTGTTGATGGTTTAAATAAACTTGGCTGGGCTATTAAAAAACCATCTGCGACATTTTATATCTGGGCAAAAGTGCCAAACGGTTATACATCCGTTGACACAGTTAACAAACTTTTGGATGAAGCGGGAATTGTCTGCACACCGGGTAATGGTCTGGGGCCTTCCGGCGAAGGTTATATCCGTTTCGCCCTGACAGTCCCTGAATCCCGTCTTAAACTCGCGGTTGACCGCATCTCCAAAATTAAGTGGTAAGATATGAAAAATCGGAAGGAGAGAAAAAAATGAGCAGTATGGTTCTTAACAGGGTGATTGTTCGGGATGAAAAAATCGAGAAAGTTATCTGGGTTTCGTTTTTTGTGTTGGCGACTGCGTTTGGAGCTTATGCAAGAATTCCATTGCCTTTTACACCGGTACCTTTGACTTTGCAGACATTTTTTGTTTTGTTAAGTGGTGCAATGCTTGGCAAAAAATATGGAGGGCTTTCTCAATTTCTGTACTTTTTGCTCGGTGGGTTAGGACTACCGTTTTTTACAAGTAGCGGTGCTTTATGGGGTCCTACTGGCGGCTATATTATCGGTTTTGTTATCGCAAGTTGGTTTGTTGGTTTTACGATTGAGAAAAAATGGAAAGTTTTCTATTCGCTGCTCGTCGCTGATTTAATTATTCTTACCTGTGGTGCAATCAATCTTTCTCGTTTTGTTGGAGGGCTTAAAAATGCAATAGTTTTGGGTGTGTTTCCGTTTATTGTCGGTGATTTAATGAAAATTCTTGCCACAGTTTCTATTTTAAAATTCTTAAAAAAGAAATAGATTCCTGATAAAACCGCTCTGGAATGACAGCAATACTGTCATCTGTGTAATCTGTGCTTTTAATCTGCGTATATCTGCGGCTTCAATACTTATAACAACTTCCGCCGATAAATTCTCTAACAAGCGAGTTTTTAGGAACAAGTGTTTCATCAAACTCGTCACATTCCTGTAGGACCGTAAAAATCCGTTTTGCTCTAATATAGGCATCGATTTTTTTCGGGTCAGCCTCATATTCTTTGATAATTTGCGGGAATTCTTTCAGCATATATTTTTTGTGTAATGGCAATTCATACGGCATCGCGCCGTTAAAGACAAAATCTACTTTGTTTATAAATGGAACAATGTATTTCATTTCTGCCCGACGGACATAATGCCAATGCCCGACAGTTCGCATTGGATTATAAGCACGATGCCAAATGTCTCTGACCATCCGCCGAAGCATTCTTAAATCAGACCAGCGGACGAATTCATTGTTTTTATCTCTTATCTGGCAGATTGCTTCTATGTAGAATTTGAACTTCATATTATGCGGGATACTTTTTGTCATCTCGTCGTAAAGCCCGTGCAGAGAATCAATCAAAAGAATCTGGTTTGGTTGAAGTTTGAATTCGGTTCTATCTAAAAATCGTTTCCCAATCTTAAAATCATAATAAGGCATTTTGATTGTTTTGCCTTTAAGCAGGTCAAAAAGATGTTGATTAATTAACGGCAAATCCAGTGCTTCAGGCGTCTCAAAATCGTAGTCGCCATATTCGTCTTTTGGATGGTTTTCAAGGTCTTTAAAATAATTGTCAAGATTCAGAAGTACGAAACTAATATTTTTCTTTTGAAGAACCTCACTAATCTTTGTGGTAGTTGTGGTCTTTCCACTTGAAGAAGGGCCTGCTACAATTATCATTCGGATTCTGTCTGTATTTTCAATAATTTTTAGGGCAACTTTTTCTATTTCATCTTGGTAAAGCGATTCTGCATCGTCTATAAGTTGTTTGATTGTCCCGTTTTTTATCTGCAAGTTCAGTTTTTCAATAGTATCACAGTTATGGTCAACATTCCATGTGAAATACTTCCATAAAATCTTGTAAGGTATATTATCCTGAACCTGGATATTTGCTTCCCGACCTTCACGGAGTTGTTTATGTTGTGCCCTATATAAAATATAGGCCTTAGCAGTTGTATAATGGCCATTTTCAACCAGCACCTTTTCGGTTAAATCCTGAATCTCTTCAACAGCCGGTGTAGCGTCTGTCGGATAATTATCATTTATCATCTGAACAACTTTTCTGGCTAACGAATCTGCAAGTTCACAGTCAGCCCCGCCAACTTCTACAGCCGCTCTGAAAATAGCATCTGTAATTTTATCTTTGTTAAATGTAACGATTCGGCCATCACGCTTGATAACTTTTTTGATTTTATAACTTTCAAGTTCTTTTTCAGGGAATAGTTCGTTATTTACCATTGCATAAAAATTATATAAAAAATAAGTCAATTTGTCAATTTTTTAGTTGATTTTTGCTACTTTGTTAAGTAAAATATAAATACTATGAAAAATTTAAGAAAACTAATTGGTATTCTTGTAGTTGCAATTGTAGTTGGCTTGTATTTTTTCTATTCAGTTGAACTGGCTACTACAAAGATTGTTATTTTTCATACTAATGATGTTCACGGGCATATAGAAACAAGTACGGTTCTGTCCAATTTCTTGAAATCACAACAAAAGCCGTATATTTTGCTTGATGCAGGTGATATTTTTCAAGGCACACCGGAAGGCGATTTAACAAATGGCGAGGTTTGTGTAAAAGTAATGAATGAACTTGGATACGATACGCTTACAGTTGGTAATCACGAGTTTGACAAAGGACAGAAGCGGTTAAAAAAACTTGTAGAAATGGCAAACTTTTCAGTATTGGGTGCAAATGTTATTGATAAGAAAACGAAGAATATCGTAAAATGGCTTGAGCCGTATTATATAAAAGAAATTTACGGTGTAAGAATAGGCGTGCTTGGACTGACTACTTCTGCAATGCCGTATATCACGATGCCGGAAGTCCGTCGGGGATTAGAATTCCGGAAAGAAACAGATGTTGCCAAAAATTATATCCCGCTTCTGAAACAAAAATGTGATGTCGTTGTTGCATTAACCCATATTGGACTTGCAAAAGAAGGTGAGTTTGAAGACGATGTTTTTTTAGCCGAAAACACTGATGGTATTGATATTATTATTGGTGGTCATACACATAATTTCTTGAAAAAGCCGATTCTGGTAAAAAATACAATGATTGTTCAAGCAGGTTGCTACGGAAAATGCGTTGGCCAAATAGTAATAAAAATAAGAAAAGGAAAAATCGTCAGTAAAAAATACAAATTGATACCATTAAACAGAAAGAAACTTGGCGAGGACACAGAACTTAAAACGAAAATTGGAAAACTTACCGAGCAAATTTCTGCCAAAATGGAAAGTATTATAGGTTCATCGGCACAGAAACTTTCACATTCTGTAACGGATAAAAACGGCGAAATTCCGCTGGGTAACTGGCAGGCGGATGTATTCAGAAAAATAACGAATTCGGATATCGCTTTCCAGAACGCCGGCGGGATTCGGGCTGACCTGCCAGAAGGTAAAATTACTTTGAGAAACCTCTACGAACTTTCACCGTTTGGCAATACGATTTTTACGATGAAACTTACAGGTTCGCAGATAAAAGAGATTTTAGAAAGTTCCGTCTCCGGCAGGTTCGGGATGCTTCAGGTAGCGGGCTTGAAATTCAAGTATGATAGAAACAGAAAAGCGGCTGATAAAGTTGTTGAGATTACCGTTAGGAACCAGCCGATAAATCCGAAAAAATACTATAAAGTTGCTACCAACTCATTTGTTGCGAAAGGCGGCGACGGATTTGATACATTCAAAAAAGGAAAAGAGATTCGTGATACCGGAATTATAGACAGAGATGCTCAAATTCAATTTGTAAAAAGTTACTCACCGATAAAAGCACAACTTGAAAGCAGGATTGTGAATATCACAAAGGAAAAATAGCCGTCGTTCAGAAGCAAAGTTTTTATCTTGCTTTTTTGCAATCTTTTTTATACAATTAAAAATATAAAAATTGGAGTTGGGAGAAAATTTGTGGGAACGAATACTTGGCAATCTAACTTACAGCAGACAATAAATGACATAATTGGATACGAACCGGAAAAGATTATACTTTATGGTTCTGCAGCAAGAGGCGAATTCACTGAACAGTCAGATATAGATCTTTTAATAATTAAAAAAACTGATAAAGACATATTTGATAGGATTGGCGAAGTGCTAAAATTGTTAAGAAACAATCCTTTACCGGTGGAACCAATTGTGTTGACTCCCGAAGAATTCCAAAAAATGCAATTTGAAGAACGGCTTTTTGCAGAAGTTATATTGAGAGAGGGAAAAATATTATATGAAAAATGATATTCTATCAGCAAGCGATTGGTTAAAAAAAGCAGAACAAGATTTAGCAGTAGCAGAACATTTGTTGAATACAAGTGAATTTTATGCTGATATTTGTTTTCATTGTCAACAAATAGCTGAAAAATCATTAAAAGCATTCTTGGTTTATTATAGAGAAGTGCCAAGAAAAATTCATCCATTAAAGGAATTGCTAAAAGATTGCTTAAAATATGATAATTCCTTAACTGATATAATAGAAAAGTTAGAAACTCTTGATAAACTATACATACCGACCCGATACCCATTTGCTATAGAATTCAGCAAAGATAAAGCAACAGAGGCTATTGAGTCGGCAAGAAAAGTTTTAGAAAAAATTAAAAGTTTAATCAAATAGATTTTGAATAAAATCGTTCTTTGTTTTTTGTACTATTTTTTAACAGTATTTCCTTAAAGAGGAAAAAATCCTCTAACCAGTCAGTAAGGAAATGGCTGTCGCTGATGGGCGACGGTCATTTCTCAGTTTTCCTGACTGGTTACTGAGGGTGAATTTGTCGCCCTTTTTGTTTTCATGGGCAAGGAGTAGTTATGAAAAAATATTTTGTTTTCTGGCTTTTGTTTGTTGTAGGTTCAAATTTCGTTTTTTCACAAAAACCCCCACAACCACAACTTGTTAGTCCACTGGACGGTTCAATCGTTCAGATAACAACACCTACGATGGATTGGGAAGATATAGATGATGCCGACTCGTATACAATTGCAATTTATACTGATGAATTCTGCAGGATAAAAGTACTTAAAAAAACTGATGTATCACCACCATATAAAGTACCTTCTGGTTATCTTGAAAAAGGAAATACATATTTTTGGAGAGTAGCAGTGCAGAAGGGTAATAGATGGAGTGTGCCATCACAATTATGGAGTTTTACAATAGCAGAAGAAAATATTAATGATTTAGAATCAGAAAGAAAAATAATTTGTCCAAATTGTGGTAATAAAAATAAACCAACTGCGAAATATTGTGCATTTTGTGGTGGGCAATTACAAAACTCAGGAGATTATGCTCCTGCCCGAGAAGAACAAATTGAACCATCTCAGATGCAAACATCTTCTAACCCATCTTCTTTAGTCAAAGATACAATTCCAACAAAAGATGAAATACTTCGTCGTACAAATTTTCAAATATACTGGATATTACAAAGTGTAAAAATGGATAGAGTAAATGAATATATTAAAGCTCTTTTTTCTGGAATCACAAAAACTGATGAGTTGACTGAAATCTATGGTTGGGGTGGTGCATTCAAACTTAAACTTTCAGAAACTTATTCAATAAAGCCATATATTGAAAGTATAAAAGGTGGTACAAATTTTGATTTTGAATATGGTTCCTACTATAATAAAGGATATATGGATATCACGGTTAAGGGCATATTGGTTGGTGGTGAATTATTACTTGAATCGGGTGATAAAAAAAGCTCTTTTTATCTTGGAGGCGGACCGGTCAGTGTATCAGGCAATTATGAGGAACAAATTACAATAGGTAGTTTAGTATATAATGACACCTGTAAAGGTTCTGCTATCGGTTTCACGCTGAAAGGTGGATGGGAAGGATACTTAGACGAAAAAGCCAGTATAGGCGGGTTTATAAATTTAGGATATCTATTTGCCAATATTGAAGATCTAACAAATCCGTATGGTCAAAAGGTACTTTTAACAACTAATGTTCCTTTTGAATTAAATTTTTCAGGTCCGACTTTAGATATTGGTCTTGTTTTTAGTTTTTAATTGTGCGGGAAAAAGGAGGTAGATGAGTTTATGGGTTCAATTATTTGTGTTGGTTTTTTAGCAGTTGGTTTGTTGTCTGGATGTGCTGGTATACAAGAAGAGTTTAGTTGGTTTGGCAAACAAGAGGTTTACCAAGAACCACAAAATGGAGTTGTAATGACAATAAAAAATAAAATGTCATATAAAACTCTTTTCGGTGGAGTAAAAAAAGTTAAAATAGCCGGGATTAGAATTGATGGGATGAATGTACAATCTGTTGATGCAAAATTTCCTATACTGTTCGGAGAAGAAAAAAGAATCAAAATAACACCCGGGAGTCACAGGATTACTTTTTTTCTTTCTGATAATTACAAATATAGTGCAGAAGATTATGATATAGATGATGATATAGTGTTTGAATTTACCTGTCCTTTGCCCGGTATTTATAGGATAAGCACTTATACGCCAGTTAAAAAGAAAAAACTGGAATATGATAATGAAGTTATTTATTGTCCTCAATGTGGTTCTAAAAACCCCAAAAACGCAAGATTTTGTGACAAGTGTGGGGCAAAACTTAAATAACAAAAAGCAAGATTATATCTGGGAAAAAAGGAAAAATGGGATAGGTCCTTTTTGGGTCCGTAGATAACACGGAGGTTATTCCCAATCCGATTGGAACTTTATTTATGGATTCCCGTTTACACGGGAATGACATATTGAATTCGGAATGACAATCGGTAACGATAAAATGGCTGGGTTAGAGACAGTCACTCAAGATTTGCCATAAGGGATAGGTACGGTCGGTAAAAGCGAAAATTTTTTTGCAGGGCTTGACACCCTATTGTTTTTTTGCTAAAATAGTATTAGTAATATAAATATATTACTAATGTACAATAAAAATATAGGGGGGTGATGGGATGGACAGAAAACAGGATTTAATGAATGAAATAAGTAAATTAAGGCAAAGGCGGCAATATGCGGAAAGGCGGTGTGAGATGACAGGCAGGATGTTACCGGCCTGTTTAATTTTCCGAGCTCGGGTCAAAGGGCAGAAGGTTCTTCAATCTATAAAAACAATCAGTCCTAACGTAGAATATAAAGATTACGGATATCTTACCTGTTTTTACAAAGGTAGAAATATCTACAAATATGTTCCACAAAACGAGATTGAAAATGTAAAGAAATTAACAGAAGCGTATCGTCTATTTTGTCAGAATATACAACAGGTAAGGGAACTTAATAAACGGATAGTTGAATTGTTAGACCAAATAGGCGAAATCCAAATGGAGGAGATAAAAAAATCCTAAAAAATTCAAAGAAGAATATGGACTTACTGAACCAAAACTTCGGTCGTCGGTAAAAAAAACTTCAGGAGAAAAAATATGATTACGTTCCCAGAAGGAAAAAAACCTTATGGCAAAATTAAAATTAACATTTAATTTGACTTGATTTTTGTTTATTAATATGTTACAATTATAAATAATGTAACACTAACAGGGAATTAAAAATGTCTAAATTGAAACGGTTCAACATTTCACTTGATGATGACCTTGTAACAAAGTTTGATAAAGAGATTGGAGAGAAAAATTATCCTACCAGGTCCAAAGCGATAGGAGATTTAATCAATGAGTATTTTGTCAAAAAGGAATGGATTGAAGGTAAAGAAGTAGCAGGAACAATTACATTGGTTTATAATCACCATAAAAGAGAACTGGTAAATAATTTAACCAATATTCAACACAAGTTTCATGATTTGATTATTTCTTCTCAGCATGTGCATTTAGATGAAGATAATTGTTTAGAGATGGTTGTAGTAAAAGGCAATCCTAAAGAAGTTGAAAACCTGGCTGATAAACTAAAATCTACCAAAGGTGTAAAACACGGTTCTTTAACTATGGCGACAACTGGTAAAGAAATATAGGTAGTATTATTTTTTTGTTTGATAGTAACACGAATTAGAAAAACATAATATCCATAAGGAGTGGAAATAAAAATGCATCATAAACATGTGATTTATCCATTTAGCGCTATTGTAGGACAGGAAAAAATGAAGAAGTCCCTTTTATTGAATGCAATTGATTGGAAGATTGGCGGTGTATTGATAAGAGGCGAAAAGGGAACGGCAAAATCTACAGCAGTAAGGTCACTTGCTGATTTGCTTCCAGAAGTAGAAGTGGTTGCTGATTGCCCCTTCAGTTGTAATCCTCATAATTTGAAAGAGATGTGTAAAACCTGCCAGGAAAGAAAAAAAGCCGGTAAAAGATTACCGATTAAAAAAAGGAAGATGCTTGTGATAGACCTGCCAATCAACGCGACTGAAGATAGGGTAATTGGAGCTTTGAACATTGAAAAGGCTTTAAGGGATGGTATAAGAGCCCTTGAACCAGGGATACTTGCTGAAGCAAACAGAGGGATATTATATATTGATGAGGTTAATTTATTAGATGATCATATTGCTGATGTTCTTTTAGATGCTGCAGCAATGGGAGTGAATGTTGTAGAAAGAGAAGGTATAAGTGTCTATCATCCGTCTAAATTTATTCTTATCGGAACAATGAATCCTGAAGAAGGAGAACTCAGGCCACAGCTTTTAGACAGGTTTGGCTTGAGCGTTAGAGTTGAAAGAATTGAAGATAAAAACCAAAGGATTAAGGTTGTGAAACTCCGTGAAAAATTTGATAGAGAGCATTTCTTGTTTGAAAAAGAATTTGAAAAAGCCCAAGCTGAACTCCGTCAGAAAATATTGCAGGCAAGGAAACTCCTAACGGGTGTTCGTATCTCTGATAAATTTCTATCAATGATAAGTCAGGTATGCATAGATTTTGCTGTAGATGGTTTAAGGGCTGATATTATTACTACTAAGACTGCAAAGGCTATTGCCGCTTTTAATGGAAGAAGAAAAGTAATAGAAGCAGATGTTCTTGAAGCGTTGGAATTTAGCCTTGAACACCGAATGAGGAAGCAACCATTTGAAAAGCCCGAAATTAGTAAGGAAAAACTGAAACAAGCTTTTGGAAAGTCAAGAGAAGCACAAAAAGTGAAACCGGAAGGAAAAAAATCTAGTTTAGAAGCTCAAATCCCAAAAGAAGAGGTTTTTGATATAGGTGCAATCGTAAAGGCAGAAAAGATTCTTGAGAGGAGAAAAGACAAGGTTTATCGGAGATCAATGGGCAGAAGTTCAAAAACACTAACAAAATCAAAACAGGGCAAATACATAAAAGCAAAAATACCTCAGGAAAAAATTAAAGATATTGCCATTGATGCAACAGTTAGAGCTGCTGCTGGCAGGAGCAAAAATGGTGAGTTCAAAATAGAAATGGAAGATATTCGTGAGAAGATAAGAGTAGCCAAAAGTGCATCTTTAATTACCTTTGTTGTAGATGCAAGTGGCTCTATGGGAGCAAAGGAAAGAATGAAGTCAGCAAAAGGAGCTATCCTTTCATTACTTACGGAAGCTTATCGAAAACGGGATAGAGTTGCTATGATTGCTTTCAGAAACGAAGATGCGTATACTTTGCTTCCACCTACAAGAAGTAAAGATCTGGCAGTAAAGCGGCTTAGAGAACTACCCACTGGTGGAAAAACTCCTTTGCCTGCAGGGATTATTAGAGGGATAGAAACAATTAAAAACGAAATTGTCAAAAACGATAATTTAATTCCTATACTGGTGCTGATAACTGACGGCAAAGGAAATGTTTCAACAAAAGGGAATATATTGAGTGAACTCAAAACCTGTGCTGAAGAAATAAAAAAGAGGAATCTGCACACAATCGTTATAGATACAGAATCTGGTTATCCCCGTCTTGGTTTAGCAAAAGAATTTGCCCAGAATTGCGATGCAAAATATTATCATCTTGATGAATTAGAAGCAGAAAAACTTGCAACCATTGTCCGTTCGGAGGTAACCCTATGAAAATAGTAATTGTTTCAGGACATACTGGCTCATTTGTTAAAAATTTACTTATTGCATATGATGAAATTCAAAAAGAATATGGTAATATCTTGGAGCTGAAATATTTCCAGTCTGCTAAGATTGACTTTGAAATTCTTGACGACGAAATAGTAAAAAAAGAAACAAAAGAGGCGGACGTGGTAATCTACACAGCAGGTCAAAGTTTTGGGAAAGCGGGTTTAATATTGTGCGAGGCTTTAAGGAACGAAGATAATATCTTTATCCCTATTGGTGGCGATTTTGATACAATGAAAATGGCAAGAATTGGTTCGTTTCATTTAGGCAGCAAAATAAAAAAAGAAGAGATGGATTTCTTAGAAACAAAGAACTATGTTAGAAGAGGACAGTTTATGAAAAAAGTCATTAGCCGGCTGGGAGGACTTCTACCGATAGGCGCTTTAAGAGATGGAAGAAACTGGACCCAAATAATGGATTATTACAATTATGGAGGAAAAGAAAATTTCAAAAGTTTACTTTTATTACTTTTAGGAGAGTATGGCGGACATAAACATCTACTTAAATATGTGAAAAAACCGATAAAAAATCCTGATATGGCAATCTATCATCCTAAAATCGAAAGAACATTTACAAGTCTAGATGGATTTCTTTCCAAATATTATTTTGATAAAACTAAACCTATTTTGGCTATACTTTATTATGGAAGATGGTTTTACGAAGAATGCTTAGAAACAATAAATTTTTTTCTTGATAAATTAGAGAAAAAAGCAAATATAATTCCTGTATTCTCATCCATTCAGAATGTAGATATGTTCAGGAAACTCCTTACCAGAAAGGGAAAACTGATAAAATTAGATGGAATAATAAATCTTCAATACTGGAGGATGACTGAAGGTTCACCTTTTGCTGGTGGTCAGGATACGATAGAACTCCTCAAGGAACTTAATGTCCCTGTTTTTAATACCAAACCAATGGTAATTCAGGAAATAGATGATTGGTTAAATTCAAAAGAAGGTTTTAATCCACCACAGGTAATATCAGGTATTGCTTTCCCGGAAATTGATGCTTGTGTTGAACCTATTCCTATAAGTGGTCTTTCGAAAGGAAAGTATGAAAAAATTGGTGAAATAAACACAATGCAACCAATTGAAGACCGTATTGAAAGGTTGATAGGAAGAGTATCAAACTGGTTAAAAATAAGAGAAAAACCTAATTCAGAGAAAAAAGTTGCTTTTATAATGTTTAATTATCCACCAGGTGAAGATAATTTGGGATGTGCAGGATACCTTGATACATTTGCCAGTATGGAAAAAATACTGAAAAGATTAAAACAGGAAGGATATAATGTCGGTGAACTTCCAAAGGAGAAACTGCACAAGCTGTTTACTGACTGGGGTATTGTAAATTCTGGTAAATGGATACCAAAGGAAAAATTCAAAGGGAAGTGGTTGAATAGAGATGAATATCAAAGATTATTTGAGAAATTGCCAGAGGAAGCTAAGAAAAAAATGTTCCCTTCGTGGGGAGAATTGCCAGGAAAGATAATGTGTTGGGATAATAATTTATATTTTCCCGGTATAGAACTTGGAAACATATTTATTGGACTTCAGCCGTCAAGAGGAATACATGAAGATCCTGAGAAAGTTTATCATGACAAGGAACTTCCACCCCACCATCAGTATATCGGCTTCTACAGGTGGCTTGAAGAAAAATGGGAAGCAGATATATGTGTACATGTTGGGACACATGGAACATTAGAACTTCTGTTTGGTAAAGAGAATGGGTTAACTGAAAACTGTTACCCGGACATTTTAATCGGCAATATGCCTCATCTGTATATCTATCATATAATAAATGCTCCTTCTGAAGGTACTGTTGCCCATCGGCGTGGTTATGGAATAATGGATACTCACCTGTCTCCCGCTTACGTTCCTTCTGAACTTTATGATGAACTTGCGGACCTTGATGAACTTATCAGAGAATATTATCAAGCAAGAACCCATGATCCAGGAAGGGCAGAAATGGTTTATAAAAAAATATTGGAAGTTGCTCAAAAAGCAAATTTTGAAGGAGGAGATATTGATTCAATTTATGATCAGCTATATATGGCAAAAAGGTCACTTATCCCAAAAGGGCTTCATATCTTTGACGAAAAATATGATGAAGAAGATACTATAAACTTTATTATTTCTGTACTTAGATATGATCGGGGAGAGATAAAATCATTAAACAGAATTCTTGCGGAAAAAAAAGGGCTTGATTATGAATATATCTATAAGAATCCGTCAAAGAAAAGTAATAACAGAACAAATGCAGAAATTTTAGCCGAAATAGATAGTCGGGTTAAAGAAATAGTAGAAAATTTCATTACAATGGGAGTCGGTAAAACATTAAGCAGAATAAAAATTTCTGGTACGAGCCGGGAAGATCTTAAAAATACTTTAGAATTTGCAAAAAAAGTTGTAGATAATTTGAATAAAACAGAAGAGATGAATACTTTATCCAGACTTATGAATGGTGAATATTCAGATGCTGGTTTAGCTGGAGATCCTATAAGAACACCCGAGGTTCTTCCTTTAGGAAGGAATGCTTATGAATTTGAGCCAAATCTTATTCCAACTGATATTGCTTATCAGAGAGGGGCAGAAGTTGCGGAGAATACTATAAAAGAATACTTCAAAAAACATAATAAATATCCTCAAACAGTAAATGTAACTCTCTGGGCCTTTGAAACATCAGAGACTTATGGTGAGACCATTGCTCAGGTATTGAGATATGTAGGGGTGCGGATTAAGAAAAAAGGTATAGTTAAAACTCCCGAAATCATTCCTCTTGAAGAACTTAAAAGACCCAGAATTGATGTTTGTATTACAATTTGTGGTTTTTTCAGAGATATGTTCGGCAATTTAATTACAATGATGGATGATGCTTTCAAGATGGTAGCGGGTCTGGATGAACCGGATGAGATGAATTATGTAAAACTACATTCAAAAGAAATTTTTGAAGATGCAAAAAAAGAGTTTGATGAAAAGACAGCAAAAAAGATATCTCATGCACGAATATATGGTCCTCCTCCTGGAGAATATGCTACCAGGGTAAGACCTTTAATTGAAACTTCTAACTGGGAAAAAGAGGAACAGATTGCTGATGTCTTCATAAAAAGTGTTAATTATGTATATGCAGATAATCTTCATTGTGAAAGAGCAGACAAAATTTATCGAAAACTTCTCTCAAGAGTAGATATTGTCTCTCAAATAAGAAGCCATCATGCATATGAAGTGATTGATTTAGACCATTATTATGAATTTTTTGGCGGCGCATCTAAAGCTGTAGAGGTTGAATCAGGTAAAAAACCTGAGATGTATTATTCCGATTCAACTAAGGAATTTATCCACACAGAATCTGTTGAACAGACGATTCGTCGTGGAGTCAGGACAAGGGTTCTTAATCCAAAATGGATAGATGAGATGCTAAAACATGAATATCACGGTGCTCAGCATATCAAAGATAGAGTGGAATATGTTTTTGCATTTGCTGCTACCACAGGTGCAGTGGATAACTGGATGTTTGATAAAATTGCCGAGCGTTATATTTTTGATGAAGAAATGAGAAAGAGATTAGTTGAGAATAACCGTTGGGCAACTGCTGAGATAATCAATAGACTTTTTGAGGCTAATAAACGCGGTTACTGGGATGCTACTCATGAGCAGCTAGACAAACTTAAACAATCATATCTTGAGATTGAAGGCTGGATAGAAGAGCAACTGTAGACCTCGTTAGATGTTTACTATCTAACAGAGTAAGCGAAGTAGTTCGCAAAATATACCAATTCGGGAGTATAAACGAGTGATAAGAATGGTTAATACATCATTAGTTGTAGAAAGGAACAAAAATATCGTGGGGGAGATAAAAAGGATATTTTCTGCCAAACAAAATGAAATCCGCTTAAGGTTAGGGGATTTTAAGCGTGTTTGGGAAAAAAAAGATGATGAGATTTTTAATGAGTTGGTCTTTTGCCTGTTAACACCACAATCAAAAGCAAGAACTTGTTGGGATGTGGTGGTCAATCTTAACAAAAAAGGTTTGTTATGGAATGGAGATATAAACCACATTAGAAACGAATTAGTAGGTGTTCGATTTAAAAACAAAAAGGCTTTGTATATCGTTGAGGCAAGGAAACTTTTTTCAAACAATGGCAAAATCGTTATCAAATCCAAACTTAAACTATTCAATGACACTTACAAGCTCAGAGAGTGGTTAGTCCGGAATGTAAAAGGATTAGGTTTCAAAGAAGCAAGTCATTTTCTAAGAAACATTGGATTAGGCAAAAATATGGCAATTCTTGATAGACATATATTAAAGAACTTATATTTACTCGGCGTAATAGATGAAGTTCCGAATTCCTTATCCAAGAAAAGATATTTTGAAATAGAGAATAAGATGATGAAATTCGCAAGTGAAATAAATATACCAATGAACTATCTTGATTTACTGTTATGGTATAAAGAAACGGGAGATATATTTAAATGAAAGTATGTATGAAAACTACAAACCACAAAGCCACAAAAACACAAAGAGACGGCTTAGAGTTAGAAAATAAGATATCAGAAAAAATAATAAAGTGTGCTTATAGAAAATGCGAAATGGTGTCAGTCCGAAATGGTGGAAATGGTGTCAGGTGGAAATGGTGCCAGTGGGGAAATGGGGGGAAATGGTGCCAAAATGGTGCCCAAAATGGTGCCAGGCCCAAAATGGCAAAATGGTGGAAAATGGTGCCAGACTTGAAATAGGAAAATGGTGCCAGACTTGAAATTTTCAAACTTGTTTGACAATGATAATAGATTCCGTAGCAAGATGAAATGACACACTGATTCTCGGAATGGAAAAAGGGAAAAAGGAAAAAGGGGACGGTCCCTTTTTCCTTTTAGATTCTGTGTCAAACATGGAATGACAATTTGTGTGAGATTGCCACAGCCGATAAAATCGGCTTCGCAATGACAACAAAAAATGGCTGGGCGTATGACAGTCATTTTTTTATTGCCTTTTTCTGAAAAATTTTGTAGAATAAATATCGTATGGGATTATCAGGAAAAAAATTGCGATTGTTACACCCGGTGGTGATGCGCCAGGAATGAATGCATGTATAAGAGCGGTTGTCCGTCGGGCTATTTCGTCCGGGTTTGAAGTTTTCGGTGTGATGAACGGCTATCAGGGGCTTATAGATGAGAGTATTTTTAAGATGAACCTGCGTTCTGTTAGCGGAATAATTCAACATGGCGGTACAATCCTGAAAAGTTCAAGATGTGCAGAAATAAAAACTCCGACTGGTTTAGCAAAAGCAATAAAGGCGCTTAAAAAAAACAAAATTGATTATCTTGTTGTAATTGGTGGTGATGGTTCAATCAAAGCAGCTGAAAAGATTTCTCATTTTGGTATCTCTGTTATCTGTATTCCTGCAAGTATAGATAACGATGTTTTTGCGACCGATGAGACAATCGGGTTTGATACTGCGATAGATACAGCAGTGGATGCAATTGATAAAATCCGTGATACAGCAACCAGTTTTGACCGTGTGTTTATTGTTGAGGTGATGGGTCGTGAACATGGTTTTCTGGCGTTAGAGGTGGGTCTTGCCAGTGGTGCAGAGTTTGTTTTTATTCCAGAAATAAAATACGATATCAAAAAAGTATGTGAACAACTCAAAACAGACCAGCAGAAAAAAAAGACATCTGTAATAATTGTATTCGCTGAAGGTTGTGGTGATGCCAGAAAGATTGCGAAGCAGATTTTTGATTACACAGGGATTGATGTAAAGGTAAGTAATCTTGGATATATTCAGCGTGGTGGCAATCCATCGGCGAGAAGCAGAAATCTTGCGAGCCGTTTCGGGAGTTTTGCAGTTGACCTTATTCTGCAGGGCAAAAAAAACAGGGCTGTTGTTATCCAAAACAGCAATATAAAATCTATCCCTGTAAAAGAAGTAACCTATGCTGAAAAAGAAATAGATAAAAAAACATTGCAACTTATAGCGGCGTTGGCAGTATAAACGAAGAGTGTTGACCGGGAATTGAAACGAATTATAAAGATGGGTTTGTATGGACTTCAAAAAGGTTTTTGAGATATTAATTACTGAATTCCAGAAAAACAAAATTGAGTTTGTATTGATTGGCGGACATGCTTTGAGTTTTGCCGGTCTTGAACGGACAACGGTTGATATTGATTTTGCAGTATTATTGGAACAAGCGGATATTGTTGATGATATTATGAGAAAATATGGCTATCGTGCTGCTCATAAAACGCAAGATGTGGCAAATTATTTATCTCAACTTGCCGAACTCGGTCAGGTAGATTTTTTGTTTGCTCATAGAAAATATGCATTAGAGATATTGAAAAGAGCAGAATTAAGAAACATTTTCAGGTTCAAAATAAAAGTCGCAAAACCAGAAGATTTAATTGGATTAAAAGTTCAATCAAGTTCCAACGACCCGCAAAGATACCATAAAGACATGGCAGATATAGAAGGTATTATCACAGCGAATCTCAAAAAGTTAGATTTAGAACTCGTGAGAGAATATTTCAAATTATTTGAAAGAGAAAAAGAACTTGATGAAATTTTGGAGAAAACAAATGAACCTTTCGGAAGTTGAAAAAAAAGAAATGCTTGAAGACGGAAAAAATAAAGAACGAATGTTAAATTTCCGGGAATGCCGGCGTATTCATAAAGAAATGTCGTTTGAAGAATACATAAATTGGCTTCAAGCGATACAAGAAATTTATCAGGTATATCCACAACGAAAATTTGTCGTCTATAAAAATGTAAGAATTTGAAAAGGGGGGAGTTATGACAAAACTGAATGTGAATGAGAAGGTGTTGGAAAAAACGGTTCAAAGATGCAGGGATAGGGGGATTATAATTCCGACTTTTGAGCAACAGAAAGACCCGACGAAAATACCGGAAAAAATAAAGGCAAAACTGAAAAATATAGGTCTCTGGGATGTTAATCCGTTAAATCTTTTCAGGATTACTTGGAAAAATAATCCGAAAGAAAATGGTGGAGACGGTTTGTTTCACGGTGTGAATTATATTGAAATGCCGACAGAACTTACCGGTGTTAAGGCAAAAATTATCGGGCTTGTTGGTAAATGGTTCCCAACGGGCGCACATAAAGTTGGTGCTGCATTTGGTTGTCTTGTGCCACGGCTTGTAACTGGCGAGTTTGACCCAACCACACAGAAAGCGGTCTGGCCGTCAACAGGAAATTACTGTCGTGGTGGTGCGTTTGATTGTGCGCTTCTTGCTTGTGATGCAATTGCAATTCTGCCCGAAGAAATGAGCAAAGAAAGGTTTGAATGGCTTAGAGAAATCGGAACGAAAGAAATTTTTGCAACACCGGGATGCGAATCAAATGTGAAGGAGATTTACGACAAATGCTGGGAACTTCGTAAAGAACGTGGTAACAAGATTGTTATATTTAATCAGTTTGATGAGTTCGGGAATACCTGCTGGCATTATGAAATAACCGGCGCTGCGATTGAAGAGATTTTTAATCAATTAAAAATTAAAAATGCAAAATTAAAAATGAGTGGATATATTTCCGCAACGGGTTCTGCAGGAACTATAGGTGCAGGTGAATATTTGCGAAAAAAATTTCCATTGATAAAAATTGCAGCAACCGAAGCGCTTCAATGTCCCACACTTTATCTCAACGGTTTTGGTGGGCACAGGATTGAAGGTATTGGCGACAAGCATGTCCCGTGGATACATAATGTCCGAAACACGAACAATGTAGTTGCGATTGATGATGAAAACACTATGCGGCTTTTGAGATTATTCAATGAAGAGGCAGGAAAAAAACTGCTTGAAAAAGAAGGTGTGAAAAAAGAGTTAATAGAAAAACTTCCAATTCTTGGGATTTCAAGTATATGTAATCTTCTCGCGTCAATTAAAATTGCGAAGTATTATGAGTTTAGTGAAAATGATGTTGTTTTCACAATACTCACTGACTCATCAGATATGTATAAATCACGGCTTAAAGAACTTGAGGACGAGAGAGGAAAATACAGCGAGAAGGATGCGATTACTGATTTTGAAAGATATTTACAGGGCGTTGGGATTGACTGGGTAAAGGAACTTTCTTACCGGGACCAGAAGGCGCTGCACAACTTGAAATATTTCACCTGGGTTGAACAACAGGGCAAAACAGTGGATGAAATAAATGCCCTGTGGAATCCAGAATTCTGGGATGAGGTTTTTGCTCAAATTCCCGTCTGGGATAAACTAATTGAAGAGTTTAATAAGAAAACAGGTCTGTTAGCAAAACTATAAATTGGTCCTGAGTTTTATTGTCAGAAATATCTAACAATTGTTAAAGAGAGTCATTTTTTATGAATAAATTTGAAAATAATTGCTTTAAGTTTTTGCTAAAAATTATCTCAACAAAAAGTTTATCAAAACGGGAGCAATCGGTTTCTGAAATTGTGGCGAAAGAAATGCGCGACTTGAATTACGACGATGTAAAAATTGATAAACTCGGAAATGTTATCGGTAGGATTGGAAACGGCAGAAAAAAAATTTTGTATGATGCCCATATTGATACCGTCGGTATTTCTGATATAGAACAGTGGAAAACAGACCCATTCAAAGCAGTATATAAAAACGGGATTGTTTATGGACGGGGCGCCTGTGATGACAAGGGTTGCGTTGCCGCTATGGTTTATGCAGGTGGGTTGATAAAAAAGCGGCGTGATTTTACGCTTTATGTTTCTTGTTCCGTTCAGGAAGAGGTTGCGGAGGGCTACGGGATAAATTATCTTCTGAAACATTTGAAATTCAGACCGGATTGTGTAATAATTGGTGAGCCGTCAAACTTAAAAATTGTAAGAGGACACAAAGGCAGAGCAGAAATAAAAATCACCGTCTCTGGTAAATCAGCACATGCAAGTATTCCTGAAAAAGGAGAGAATGCGATTTACAAAACAATACCACTCATAAAAGCAATTGATTTGCTGAATAAAAAATATAAAATGAATTCTCCACTTGGCAGGCCAGTAATTTCTGTCACACAAATTGAGACGAAAAATGCGTCAATAAATACTATCCCTGATAACTGCTCAGTTTATATTGATAGAAGAACCGTTGAAAATGAGACAAAAAGACAGATTGAGATTGAGATTAAAAAAGTATGTGGCACATCAGTAAAAATTGAGTATCTTAAAAAATTTTTTAATGCCTGGCTTTTGCCAAAAGAAAATTATTTAGTTGAATCGGCGATTAGAACATTTGGGAAGGCATATAAAAAATCTGCTGATGTTATACTCTGGCCTTTCTGCACGAATGGGTCATTTACAATGGGAGAAAGAAAAATACCGACTATTGGTTTTGGACCCGGAGAACCGAAATATGCACATATCGCAAATGAACAGATAAGGTTTTCTGATGTTTTGTCTGCAATAAAGTTTTATTCCATTTTTCCATTGACTTTTTCAGAAAAAAAAATAAAATAGTAACATGGCGTGGCTAACTAAAATAGAAAAGAAAGCATTAGTAGAATTCATAAACAAATTAACACAAGAGTTTTGTAATTACCTAAAATTTGTTATTCTCTATGGTTCAAAAGCACGCGGTGACAGACATAGAGAATCAGATGTAGATTTACTTATAGTAATGAATAAGGTTGATAAAAAAATTTGGGATAAAATTGTTGATTTGGAATTGGAAACTGGTGATAAATATGATTACAAATCGCATCTGTCTATACATCCGATGACTGTTAAAGAATACAACTGGATGCAGCATCGTCAATTGCCATTTATACTTAATGTAAATCAAGAAGGAATAATCCTGTGGAAATACGGAAAGAAAACAAAGTCGCTAACTCAAATCATTACTTGAACTCTGCGCAAGTAAGATTGGAAGAATCAAAAACGCTTCTAAATACTGGGTTATATGGTGGTTCTATTTCACGCTCTTATTATGCCATGCTTGATGCTGCAACCGCTGCGCTGCTTGCTAAAAACATTATTTGTCAGTCACACGCAGGTGTAATAGATAAATTCAGTTTATATTTTATCAAACCTGGTATTATAGATAAGAAACATATTAGATTATTTAAGAATATAAAAAAGTATAGAGAAGATGCAGACTACAAACATAAAATAATATCCACAAAAGAAGTTGCAGAAAAAAGTTTATCGGTAGCAGAAGAGTTTGTTAACCTGATAAAAGAATTTATACCAAAATTATTGTGAAAGGAGGACGGAGTTATGAGGTCTAACAAGTTTTTGGGACGGGATTGGATTGATGCGGAGCTGGATTTTACAAAAGAGGAATGGGAAACATTGATTGATGTTGGGCTGGAGTTAAAGCGTCGGCATGCGATGAATGAAGACCAGACGCATATACTGCGAGGGAAAACATTATTTACGATGTTTTTCAATCAGTCATTAAGGACAAGAAGCACATTCGCAGCCGGCATTCAGCAATTAGGCGGTTTCCATGTTGATTTAGAGCCGGGCAAAACATATACACCCGCAAGAAAGGGTTATGAAGTGCCTTATAAAACAGAACGAATTTGCGATGTCGCTCAGATGCTTTCCCGCGTTGGTGATGCGATTGCTATAAGAGCATACGGTGAGGTTGGGCAGTGGATTTATGGCTTCACTAATGCGATGATAAAAGAGTTTGCTTACTACTCTGACATTCCACTTATCAATATGGAATGTGATAAATTCCATCCGACGCAGGCACTCGCGGATATGATTACTATTAAAGAAAAATTTGGCGAGTTCAAGAAGCGAAAATTCGTTATGTCTTGGGCATATTCGGGTTCAACACATAAACCCTACGCAGTTCCTCAATCGCTTGTTCTCGCACCGTGCAAGATGGGTATGGATGTTGTTTTCGCAAGACCGAAAGGTTTTGAACTTGACCCGGAAGTTATCAAAAAATGTAAAGAGTTCGTGAAACAAACCGGCGGCTCATTTAAGGAAACGGATAGTATGACGGATGCATTCAAAGGTGCGGATGTTGTGTATCCGAAATGCTGGGGTTCTGGTAAGTATTTTGCTCAGGTTGATGCGAATGGAAAAATAGTCAAAAAAGAAGACCTTGATGGAATGAAGAAACTGTTTGACCAGAACAAACACTGGATATGCGATTCAAAAAAGATGAAACTTATAAAACCATCGGGAATTTATATGCACTGCTTGCCTGCGGATAGAGATATGGAAGTTACCGACGATGTGATTGACGGTCCACAGTCAGTAGTATTTGATGAAGCAGAAAACCGTCTTCACGCACACAAGGCAATAATGACAATGATAATGGGTGGAAGATTGTAAAAGTTAGGTTAAAGGTATAAATTAAAACAAAAATAAAAACCAATATGTGCAATCCATCTGTGTAAAACTGGTTGGTCTACAAAAATAGAGATATCATAGAGCACCCACAGGGGTGCTTTATGTTTCATAAATAGATGAATGAAAAAATAAAAGTAGCCAAACAAAAATGGGAAGCGGAAAAGGTTGCTCCATTGTTATCTGCCCATCCAGAAAGAAAAAAAAAGTTTGAAACTTCATCACTAGAAATCGCTCGCCTGTATACTCCGTCAGATTTAGACGAGTTTGATTACCTTGCGAAACTTTCGTTTCCAGGCGAGTTCCCGTATACTCGTGGGGTTCAACCGACGATGTACCGTGGACGGCTGTGGACGATGCGGCAGTATGCTGGGTTCGGGACTTCTGAAGATACAAATAAAAGATACAAATATCTTTTGAAACAAGGTCAGACGGGTCTTTCAGTTGCTTTTGACCTGCCTACACAGATAGGTTATGATTCTGACCATCAATTATCAGAAGGTGAAGTTGGCAAAGTCGGTGTTGCGATTGATTCGCTTTTTGATATGGAAAAATTATTTGATGGAATCCCATTGGATAAAGTAACGGTTTCTATGACAATCAATTCTACCGCTGCGATAATTTTAGCGATGTACATAATCGTTGCAAAAAAACAAAATATAGATATCTCAAAACTTTCAGGAACCGTTCAGAACGATCTTCTTAAAGAATATATCGCCAGAGGCACTTATATTTTTCCGCCTGAGCCATCGCTTCGTTTAACTACGGATATAATCTCTTACTGTTCAAAAAATTTGCCCAAATGGAATGCTATATCAATAAGTGGTTATCATATAAGAGAAGCGGGTGCTAATGCGGTTCAAGAGGTTGCGTTTACTCTATCGGATGGGATTGAGTATCTCAACCATTGTATAAAAGCGGGCTTATCCGTTGACAGTATCGCACCACAGTTCTCTTTTTTCTTCGGCTGCCATAATAATTTTCTTGAAGAAGTCGCAAAATTCCGTGCTGCAAGACGGCTCTGGGCAAAAATAATGAAAGAAAGATTTCACTCGCAAAATCCGAAATCACAGATGTTAAGATTTCATACTCAAACGGATGGCTGTACACTAACCGCACAGCAATCGGAGAATAATATCGTGCGTGTTACTTTACAGGCACTCGCTGCCGTTTTAGGCGGAACGCAATCACTTCATACAAACTCCAAAGATGAAGCGGTGGGATTACCGACGGAAGAATCGGTTCGGATTGCTTTAAGAACCCAGCAACTCATTGCGGAAGAAAGCGGAGTTTGCGATACGATTGACCCGTTAGGCGGCGCATATGCTATTGAAACATTGACCGATTCAATTGAAAAACAAGCCGCAGAGTATATCCGAAAGATTGATGAAATAGGTGGAATGGTTAAAGCGATAGAAAACGGATTTATTCAGCAAGAGATTCAGGAATCCGCATATCAATATCAGAAAGCAATTGAAACAGGCGAGATGACCGTTATTGGCGTGAATAGATATCAAACAGATGAAAAACCGAAACAGAAACTCCAGAAAGTTTCACAAACAGTTGAAAAAAAACAGGTTCTTAATTTAAGGAAACTAAAGAGCAAGCGTGATAATAAAAAAGTTGAAAGCGCAGTCAAAAAAATAGAAAAAATTGCCAAAATGAATGAGAATTTAATGCCTGTGATAATTGAAGCAGTTGAAAATTATGCAACCGTCGGCGAGATATGCGATGTTTTAAGGAATGTATTCGGCGAATATCAACCAAGCAGAGTGATTTAAACCAACGCTGAAAAAAAATCCGTGTAAATCTGCGTGGTAGGGACGAATTTATTTAAATGTCGCCGAATACCCCGCAGCTTGCTGCGGGGAGTATGTCATTCGCCATCAAATCAGCGGTAATCAGCGTTTTAGAGGTTGTGATGATTCGGATTTTGATTGCAAAAGCGGGTCTTGATGGACACGATAGAGGCGCAAAAATTGTAGCCCGTGCCTTAAGAGATGCGGGTTTTGAAGTTATTTATACAGGCATAAGGCAGACGCCGGAAATGGTTGTTGAAACAGCAATTCAAGAAGATGTTGATGCTATAGGCATTTCTATACTTTCAGGTGCACACAATGTTTTGCTTCCGAAAATAACAAATCTGCTGAAAAAAAAGGGTATAAAAAAAATTGTTTTTGCAGGTGGAATTATTCCAGATAAAGATATTAAATTTCTGAAAAAAAAGGGTATTGACGAAATCTTTACACCAGGTACACCAACAACCAAAATCATAGAATATCTTAAAAAATATTTTAAGTTATTATGAACCTCAATATTAATCAAATTGCTGAACAAATCCGTGCTGTTGAAGATAAAACACCCGACGGCAAAAAAATACTTCAACAACTCAAAAATTACAAAAAAAGAACAGCCGTAATAGGCATAACAGGACCGCCCGGTTGTGGGAAAAGTACACTCATAAATTGTCTTATAGCCGAATACAGAAAAGAAAACAAAAAAATTGGGGTGCTCGCTATTGACCCGTCAAGTTCAAAAACAAAAGGTGCATTGCTCGGCGATAGAATCCGAATGCAATCGCATACACTTGATAAAGATGTCTTTATCAGAAGTTTTGCAACTCGTGGTTCTCTCGGTGGTTTGTCAAAAGCGGTTGAGCCGGCAGTAAAAATTCTGGATAATGCTGGCTATGAAATTGTTATCATTGAAACAGTTGGTGCAGGTCAGAATGAGACAGAAATCAAAAAAATTGCTGATGCGGTTGTTTTAGTGACTACTGCCGATACACTTGACGATATACAATTATTAAAAGCAGGTATTATAGAAATTGCTGATGTGCTCGTTGTGAACAAAACTGATTTAAACAACAATGTATCTGTTGAACATCTAGAATCAATACTCGGTATTCCCGTAATTTTAACAGTTGCTACACAAAAAAAAGGTATTGGACAATTAGTAGAAACCATAGAAAATATTCGTGTGAATTCGTGTTTTGTTCATGGGACAAAATGTTGAAAAATATCAATCATATCGGTATTGCGGTAAAAAGTATTCAGAGTGCACTTAAACTTTACAGGGATACGCTTAAACTTGAATTCAGTGGTATTGAAGAAGTCGCTTCTGCCAAAGTAAAGGTTGCATTTCTAAAAATCGGTAAAACCAATATAGAACTTTTAGAAGCGTTGACATCTGAAAGTCCTATAGCAAAATTTATTGAAACAGAAGGCGAAGGTATCCATCATATTGCGTTTGAAACTGACGATATTGAAAAGGCACTTTCTGAAATTGCGCAAGCGGGCTATACTCTGATTGATACAAAACCCCGCGAAGGCGCACATAATACAAAAGTTGCATTTGCTCATCCGAAATCAACAGGTGGCGTATTGATAGAATTGGTACAAAAAATATGAGTGAAAATGAAAATAATAAAACCATCTCTGTAGAAGTTGAGATACCAAAACAAGCGGAGTTTTATAAAATACCTGCCAGATTTGGTTCTGTCCCGGTTGATGAAGCACCTCTTGGTTGGGAAGTTGAAATAGAATCAAGAAAGACAAAAATAACCAAGTTTGAGCATACCTATCCTCGTATTTTCCTGCCATTTCAGGAAGTCCGAAAAGTTGAGTTTGGGCATAGCGAAAAATTTTCGCCTTCCTGTCATTCCCGCGAAAGCGGGAATCTATCTGAACTTTTCCCGAAAGGTGCAAACCGACTATTTTTTGGTGATAACTTGCACATAATGAGACAGTTACCGTCAAAATCAATTGACCTAATTTATATTGACCCACCATTCTTTTCTGGTCGGAATTATAATGTTATATTTGGCGACAAAAACGAAATCCGTTCTTTTTCTGATATCTGGGAAGGTGGTATGCCGGGATATCTGGTGTGGTTAAATGCTCGGTTATATGAAACGAAACGATTATTGAAAGATACTGGTTCAATATATGTCCATCTTGACTGGCATGCAAGTCATTATGTAAAAGTTGAAATGGATAAAATTTTTGGAAGTGATAATTTTAGAAACGAAATTGTATGGGGTTACCGTACCGGAGGAACAAGTAAAAAGACTTTCGCAAGGAAACACGATGTCATTTTATTTTACACAAAGACAGACAAATACAATTTTAATGTTCAGCACTACAAATCTTGGCAACAGAAAAAATATAACTTCAGTGAGAAATATCCAGAGCATTTTGATGAAAAAGAGCAAAAGTGGTACCACCTCGCAATAGCACGAGATGTATGGGAAGACATTAATGTTCTGGGCACAGAACCTGACAATCTCGAGAGAATAGGTTACCCCACTCAAAAACCAGAAGCATTAGTTGTTAGAATTATCAAAGCATCATCTAATGAGGGCGATATTGTAGCGGATTTTTTCTGTGGTGGTGGGACTACATTAGCGGTGGCGCAGAAACTTAACCGCAGATGGATAGGTTGCGACCAGTCAAGGATTGCTGTTGCTATTACTGCTGATAGAATTTGTAGAGTGGTTGAAGACTTGTGTGGTGAAGTGGAGGAAGAAGGAAAGAAAAAACAATTGATTCAACAATCACTACTAGCAATCCCAGATTTTACAGTTGAACACTGGGGTATTTATGAGATACCACGTCTTGAAAAATTGTCAAAAGAAGAATTCAGGGAATTTGTGGTCAAGACGTTTGGCGGAAAGCCAGAAAATGTTTCACCAAATATTCATGGTTCACGGGCAGGAGTGCCTCTTTAGTAGGCGAACCATCCAGAAAAACAAAAATTACACAGGAAGATGTAAAAAAATTTTCTCAAGCAATTTTTAAGGATAGAAAAACTAATTTTGGAACAATGCTGGCATGGAACTTTGCTCCTGATGCAAAAAGAGCAGCAGAGATATTAGCAGCAAGAGAAAACAAGCGAATAGATTTTGTCCGTTTATCTCTAATCCGTCTTGAATCAAATGAATACCGTGAACATATTATAACAAAACATAAGGACTACGGTGGATTATTAAGTTTTGTCCAGCCACCTGATGTCCAAGTCAAAATTAACAGGATTAGTAAATTGAAGTATAAATTTGATGTTTCCGAATCAGTATCTTTTAATAAAGACGGTATGATTGCTAATGTCCAATGGGATTTTAATTACACAGGTAAATTTTCGTCAACAGAAGGATATTCATTTTTAAGAGATAAAACTACTGGTAAACCTATTTTAGTTGTTGAATATGAATTTCCAAAAACAGGAAAACAGACAATCGCCTGTTCTGTTCAGGATGACCAGGGTGGTGAAAAAACAGTTATTTTAGAATTGGAGGTAAAGTAAAATTTTATGTTTTTATATAAAAATATAAAAAACTTATATTTTATGTAAAGATAATCGGATAGAAAACGACTATAATGACAGAAAATATCATAAAAAATAAAAATTTATATAAAACTTTATAAGCGAGGTACTTAAAATGAAAATTAAAAAATCGTTACTGAATATTCATTTGGAGGGACTAATGGTCAAAGAAAATAAAATTTCTTTGCCTGATTTTATACAAATTATGTCAAAAACACAAACGGCAATTAAACGTTTAGCCGTAAGCATTCTTGGAAAAAGCGAAGAAATAAAAAGAGGAAGGCCATCAAAGGATATTAAAAGTATTGATAAAGCATGCACACTTGAACTTATTGGATATAAACCGGGAAGTGTTCAAGTAGATTTAGAGTTAACAAAGGGTGAGCCAGATCTATTTGAAGAACATCAAATTGGGAGGCAGGCATTAGAATATTTTATTCAAGGTGTTGATTCTTTAGGTAAAGACCCTCTTGCTATTCCCTTGTATTTCAATCAAGGTGTATTACTAACGCTTGAGGACCTTGGTCGGAATTTATCTTGTGGTATTGATGTTATAGATTTCAATTTACAAGAAGATGAAAAAGTTACAAAAGCAAGATTCAATCCTATAATTCGGGATAGGGTTGTTAAACTTTTGCAAGAACCTACTAAAGGAATGACAAATATACGAGGTGTTCTATTAGAACTTAATATTGAAAAAAGTACCTGCCAAATCTTTCCAACTGAAACAGAATATATTAAATGCAATTATGAACAAGAGATGGAGTCACTTTTAGTTGAAGGATTAAAACATCGTGTTCGTGTAAGTGGAGAAGGTAAATTTTTACCAAGTAAGACTTTACCAGAAAATTTGAAGATAAGACACATAGAAATTCTTGAACAAGAAGAAATTATAGAAGAAAAAAAAATATTTACACAAGAAAACGACCCTATTTTAATGTTATCTGGATTAGGAAAAGAAATTTGGAAAGATGTTGATCCTGATGAATATGTTCGAAAACTTAGAGAGGGATGGAAATGAGCATTGTTTTTTGGGACACTCCACTTTTTATATACCTTATTGAACAAAAGAGTAATTACGAAAAAGTAAAAAATCTACGCATTAAAATGATAGAGAACAAAGACATATTTGTAACTTCAACTTTAACACTTGGAGAATTATTGACGAAACCATTTCAAATGAACCGTCTTGATTTAGCAAATCAATATCGGCAACTTTTAACATCTAAAGCAGTTGAAATGGTAGAATTTGATGCGAAAGTAGCAGAAAATTATGCAAAAATTCGCGCCAAATTTACCCGGCAGGAAATTGCACCGCCTGATGCAATACAACTTGCCTGTGCTTCAGCATTTGGAGTTGATATTTTCTATACCAATGATAACCGATTAACGGGAAAAACAATTGATGGAATAGGATTAATAAAAAGTATTCAAGAGTTTGAGTAAAAGATAATATGTATAATTCATTTGCTAAATATGAGCAGGATTTTAGACAATGGAAAGATGCGGATTTTCCGGATGTTGGTCCATTAACCCGGGATTTCCTTGAACATCTTAAAGCATTAGGAAAATTATGGGCCCACCAAAAAGAAGCAATTTTCCGTGCAATTTATGTATATGAACTTTTACAAATGAGAAATGTTTTATTAAACATAGTTACGGGTGGTGGAAAAACAGCAATTATTGGTGCAATAATATCTTGGCTAAAAACCTGTCATAATATACACAAATTCCTTGTCTTATGTCCCAATACAATTGTCCGTGACCGTCTTGAATATGATTTCCGCAATACAAAGGTTTTCCGTGAGTTTGGTTTTTTCCCATCCGGGTGTGAGCATTATACCAACGATTTGGGATTACATCTGATGGAACCCGGATCAGCACCACAAGGTATTCTTGAAAATGGAATAATATTAGGGAATATTCACCAACTCTATCCATCAAATATAAATGGAAAGAGAAATCTTGCTTACATTATGAATTATGTAGAAGAAATAGCAATTTTTAATGATGAAGCGCATAATACACCTGCACCTGAATATGATAGTGTCCTTCATTTGTTATCAAAAAAAGTAAAATTCCGACTTGATACAACCGCAACTCCAGACCGTGCTGACGGAAAAACACCTGATTCAAAAATGATTTTTGAATATTCCATTGCAGATGCGCAGGCGGAAGTCCCACCAATTATAAAAAGTGTTGTTGTATATCAACCTAAAGTAAGTTTTGTGCAATTGACTTATACAAGTGACAAAGGTGAGAAAAGAACTATTGATGAAATGGATGAGGAATTTGAAAAGATAGAAAAGGGTTTAACTTCAACTCAATGGGTAACTGACCCTGACCCGATGAGAAAACAAATAAAGATTGCCCTTGATAGACTTGATGAACAAAAAAGAAGAGCAGATACTCTTGCTGGTGGGAAATATAGACCTATCCTGTTTGTAGTTGCTATTTGTATAAAAGATGCAGAATCAGCAAGAGATATGTTAGAAAAGGAATTTAATGTTAAAACACTGCTTGTTACAGAAAAATCTGATGAAGAAGACCGTGAAGCAGCAAGGATATTAGGTAAAAAGGATAGTCCTTATGATGCGGTTGTGAGTGTTTTAATGTTAAGAGAAGGATGGGATGTTCCTGAAGTTTGTGTGATTTTACTTTTAAGAAAATTTTCGTCACGCGTATACGGACAGCAAGTAATTGGAAGAGGGCTTCGTCTCAATGTTCGTGAAGAAGATACTCAGGAATTCTGTGCAATGGTTGACCATGAGAAACTTGACCATCAATGGTTGTGGGATATAGTAGGTGCAAAGGTTAAAAAGGATATTGTTCAAGGAACTTTATTTGGTATTGAAGATGACTTACCACCAAAAAGGAAACCGCAGATTTTAGTTAATCCTGATTTATTGATACAAATTCCAGAACCGACGGGTGATGAAGATACAAATTTTTTAGATGATTTGGAAAATATTGAAGTAATTCAAGATGATTATCCTAACTGGAAGGAAATACTGGCAGGTTTTGAGTATGGTCCTGAGGTAGAGATTTCAAGAGTAGAAATTGAAAAGGTGCTCGGGCAAAAACTTGCCGATGAGACAAATTTTATTGAATTAATTGAAGCCCCGGGATTCTCACCTGAAGTAAGAAATAAACCAGAAGAAAACAATGAAATAATCTTGGGAGAAAAACTAAAAGGGACAATTCGCGATATTGGTTCAGATTTACTTGCTGAAGAAGGTATCGGTTCTGATGAACTTGGATATTTCTATGGAGTGCTAATGGACCATATAAGAGAAAAATTTTTAGATGGCAAGACTGTTGGAACCGCAACATTAGAAAATATGAAACACGCATTAAATCATAGACACACACTGTTTCACAATTTTAAGGATAAGCCAGGACTTGTTACAAGCATCGTTAAATACAAAAAGGAATTGAATTATGCCAATAAGTGAAAAAGGAGATTTTGAAAATCCTAAAAAGAGCCCATATTCTGTTGAGAGATATGAATCTATATGGGAACTTGAATATATGAAAAAATTAGAAAAAGATAAAACAGTTAGAAAATGGACAAAAAATCATGGTATAGTAATTCAATATGTCACTGAGGCAGGAAATGTGCGTGGCTATCGCCCTGATTTTTTAGTTGAAAGAATTGATGGAAAGAAAGAACTCCATGAAGTAAAGGGTGGACAATTTTTGGAAAACCCAGACACAAAACGAAAGCATGAGTCAGCACAGAATTGGTGTAAACGTAGAAGTATGACATTTGTCATTGTAACAAAAAGATAATTTTATGGCAAAACCATTAGACGGAATTAGAGTTTTGGATTTATCGCGAGTATTAGCAGGACCTTACTGCTCAATGATACTTGGCGATTTCGGTGCTGAAATCATAAAAATAGAAAATCCTGATGGTGGTGATGACACCCGCGCATTTGGTCCGCCGTTTATAGAAGGCGAGTCCGCATATTTTTTATCAATAAACAGGAATAAAAAATCTGTCTGTATAAATCTTAAAGAAGAAAAAGGAAAACAAATTATTCGTGATTTGATTCCGAAGTGTGATGTTTTTTTGGAGAATTTTCGACCTGGAACTGCTGAAAAACTTGGATTCGGTTATTTGGACATTTGTTCTATAAATTCTAAAATAATTTACTGCTCAATTTCTGGTTTTGGTCAAACAGGTCCCGAAAAATTTCGTCCCGGGTATGATTTGGTTGTTCAAGGTATGGGTGGGATAATGGATTTAACAGGTCCTGCTGATGGTTCACCATATAAAGTTGGAGTTTCGCAAGCGGATTTGCTTTCCGGTATCTATGCCGTGCAGGGAATTCTTTTAGCGCTTTTAGCGAGAGAAAAAACGGGTAAAGGTCAGTATGTAGATGTCGCAATGCTTGACGGACAAATTTCACTTTTAACATTTCAGGCAGGGATTTATTTCACCACAGGAAAAATTCCTCAACGAAAAGGCAATCAGCATCCAACAATCTGTCCATATGAGACATTTCAAGCATCTGATGGCTACATAAATATCGCTATTGGTAACGACAAACTCTGGCAGCAATTTTGTGATTTAGTTGGATTACAAAATATAAAAAACGAAGTAAAATTTTTAACCAATCCTGAACGAGTAAAAAATAGAGATGAGTTATTTCACATTATCGCTAATGTGATAATAAAAAAAACCGTTAACGAGTGGCTAAAAATTTTTGATGATAACGGTATCCCAGCAGGAGATATACTTTCAATTGATAAAGTTGTTGAACATCCACAAACAAAAGCAAGAGATATGATAATAGAAATGCCGCATCCTAAAATAGGCAGAATAAAACTCACAGGTATCCCTGTAAAACTATCTGAAACAAAAGGCGCTCCGCAGATGCCGCCTCCAATGCTCGGCGAGCATACAGAAGAAGTTCTCAAAAAAATAATTGGCTATAATGATGAAACTATAAAAAATTTGAGGAAAGAAAATGTTATCTAATGAGATTGTATTAAATTATGGCGCGCAAGTTCTCCGTGATTTCATTCCACAAAAAACGATTGACGAAAAAAAGTTTCTACCGTTAATTCTTCCACAAAAACTACCTGTGATAAAAAATGTCAAAGAGAAATTGCTCTCTGCACTTGAAAAACCAATTGGCAAACAGAAACCATTAAGTTCTCTTATCAAAGAAAACTATAAAGATGGTGATATTTGTATTATTACCGATGACCACGATAGACCAAACATTCATACACGACTGCTCCTACCAATACTTGTTGACTTACTACTTACTACTTACCACTTACCACTTACTAAAATAAAGGTTGTTATTGCAACTGGAACACACAGACCGCCTACGGATGATGAACTTAAAAAAATTTTAGGCGAACAAATGTTCGGCAAAGTCAATTATGTAATCCATAAATGCAAAGAAAACAATATTGAGGTTGGCGAACTGAATGGCCAAAAAATAAAAATTGATTCAGTGGTGTATAATTCTGACATAATAATCCCGTTAACCGATGTGGAAAACCATTATTTCGCTGGTGTCGCAGGTGGTCCAAAATCATTCTGTCCTGGTGTATGTGATATGGATACCATCAGATATGAGCACTTGCAAATGTTCGGGCCTGAAGGTTTTGCTAAAAATGTCGGGCTTGGAATTATGGATAAAAATCCTGTTTTTGAGACAAAAGTAAGAATTGTTAAAACAATTTTGGAATCACTGCGAAAGCAGGGAAAACAGGTCTATACAATCGTATCAATCATAGATACTGAAGACGATTTGGTTTATTTAGAAGGCGGCGAACTGTTTGAAGCGCATCGTCGTGCCGCAGAGGTGCTGAAAAATGTATGGACGGTTTATACTGAAAAACAGGCGGATATTATTATTGCTGGCGCAAGTGCATGGGGTGTGAATCTCTATCAGATGGGTAAAGCAACCCACGCAGCATATAGAGCGGTAAAAAAAGGCGGGACGATATTAGTAGTCGCACCCTGTAATCAGAGTTGGGGTAATGAGGAGTTCAAAAATCTGATGAAAATCGGGATGGATGAATTAAATAAACACGATGATAAATGTAGGGTGAGCGAAGCGAATAGAATCAAAAAAGCGCTAACAAAAGTCGTTGAGGTTGTAAGTGCGGATTACAAAATCGGTAAACAGAAACCGGTTGACATTTTCCAAATACTGAATTATCTCGGCTGGGGTAATTTGCATATTATACAAGATGGCATCCCTGAAAGCGATTATCATCTTTTACCGTTTCTATTCTGGGGAAAAAATACTCAATCACCGCAGGAACGACTCAACACATGGGTTCAAAAATATCTACAAAACAAAACAATTACTGTGCTGAACAACCCGGGATATCTGGTTAAGCCGTTGGAATAGGGAACATACTTTATGAATAAGATATCCGCAATTAAACTGAGACAGGACACAGCCCAACAAAAGCCGATGCAGATTATTGAAGGGAAGGAAAAAATTTTGGAAGGTTACTTCGTTTATCTGCAAGACGAGTCTAAACTTTCAGCAGGAGAGATTCAGTATTTAGTATTTGCAGAGACGGAAAAACAGGTATCTGATTTTTTGAAAAATATGTCTGAAAAAAATATACCAGTTACAATCTCTAACGGCAGAACTGGTGTTGTTGGTGGTGCTATACCGAAATCAGGTGCGCTTCTGACAGTTGAAAAAATGGATAAAATACTTGGACATAGATATGTCGGTGACGAAATATGGGTTAAATGTCAGGCAGGTGTTGTGCTGGAGAATCTTCACAAGGAAAGCCAAAGTATTACAGGCGGTTGTTTTTATCCAGTAGATGTTACTGAAACAAGCGCACGTATTGGCGGAACAGTTTCTACAAATGCATCTGGAGAAAGAAGTTTTAAATACGGTCCGACAAGAAAATGGATAAGATCGTTGAGAGTTGTTCTTTCAAACGGCGAAGTGCTTGAAATTGAGCGTGGCAAAATTTTTGCTGAGAATAATCAACTTGAAATTGTATTTAGCAATGAGGAAAGAGTTGTTGTTAAAATACCAACCTATAAAATGCCTGATGTAAAAAATGCGTCGGGCTATTATGCAAAACCTGAAATGGACTTGATAGATCTTTTTATTGGTTCTGAAGGCACACTCGGAGTAATTACAGAAGTAGAAGTCGCACTGACAAAAAAACCTGAAAATATAATGTCAATCATTGCCTTTTTTCCTGAAGAACAGAATGCACTAAACTTTTTTTTCAAATGTAAGCAAATGCTTACATCGGCACTCGTTTTTGAGTATTTTGATTCAGGTGGCTTGAACATTTTACGAGAAAAAAAACAAGATGAAGGCGTAAACTTGGCTGTGCCTGATTTTCCTCAAAAAACAAATGCAGCCATTTTTTTAGAATTGGAATATACCGACGAAACACTTGACCAAATTTCAACTACACTTGATAAACTGCTTGTAAATAATAAATCGTCAATAGATACCGCGCTTGCTGCACTTGAAGAAAAAGACAAATTAAAAATCAGAGCGATGAGACACGCCTTACCCGAAGGTATAAATGAAACAATTGCCAGAAATAAAAGAAATTACCCAGCACTACATAAAATTTCTGCAGATATTGCAGTGCCTGAAAATAAATTACTGGAAATGATTGAGTATTACAAATCAAAATTAGTCCCGTCAGGTTTTATATACACACTTTTCGGACACATCGGCGAAAGTCATCTACATATGAATATCTTACCAAGAAACACTGAAGAATTTGAACAGGCAAAAGAACTTCATTTAGATTTTGCTAAGAAGGCGGTTTCATTAGGTGGCACAATATCTGCCGAGCACGGTGTTGGCAAAATCAAAATCCCATATTTGGAAGTAATGTATGGAAGAAACGGATTAAGACAGATGGTTGAAATAAAAAAATTACTTGACCCGAAGTGTATATTAAACAGAGGCAATATTTTTCCCGAATCATTTTTAAGTGAATAGAATTGTTTTCTCCGAATTCATTTGGGTGATAAAAAGATGCGAGGGCATAGATGGGTTTCAACCCATCTGGTTATGCCCGATGCATCAAACAATAATGTAGCCCCGACTTCAGTCGGGGTGAAGCGAAGCGAATGGAATTATTATGCGAGAAATAAATGTTAAAGAAATCACAAAAGCAGTAAAAAAAATCTGTCAGGATGCAAATTTTATTTTACCTGATGATGTATGGCAAAAATTAAAGGAAGCAGAATTAACAGAAGAATCGTCCGTCGGTAAAGAAGATCTCAAACAAATAATGGAAAATAATAGAATCGCTGAGGAAGAGAGAATACCGATGTGTCAGGATACAGGACTTGCTTGTATTTTTGTTGAAATAGGTCAGGAGATGCATATTACTGGTGGGAATCTAAATGATGCAATCAATCAAGGTGTGCGGGAAGGGTATACAGAAGGCTATTTGAGAAAATCGGTTGTTTCCGACCCGCTTGTAAGAAAAAATACAAATGATAATACACCTGCGATGATTCATACAGAAATTGTTGCTGGGGACAAACTGAAAATTACTGTGTTACCTAAAGGTGGTGGGTCTGAAAATATGTCACAGGTAGCGATGCTTCCGCCATCAGCAGGAGTTGAAGGAGTAAAAAAGTTTGTAATAGATGTTGTAAAAAAAGCTGGCTCCAACCCTTGTCCACCGATTGTTGTAGGTGTTGGTATCGGTGGCAGTTTTGATATGGTGACATATCTTGCCAAAAAAGCATTATTGCGACCATTAGATTCTTCTCATCCTAATAAATTATACGCTGATTTAGAGAAAGAACTTTTAGAAAAAATAAATAATCTCGGAATCGGTCCACAGGGTCTCGGTGGCAGAATCACAGCACTTGCTGTTTTGATAGAAACATATCCGTGTCATATAACAGCAATCCCTGTTGCTGTAAATATCCAATGCCATGCCTGTAGACGATATACAGTTGTAATTTAATGTTTCCGCGTTAGCGACAACATGAAAAGTTTTAATGAGCAAGGCAAAATATGATATTTTAAAAAGAATTGATATATTGATTGGGATTCCAAAATTAAGGGGAATGCTATGGAAGATACGAAAACAAAGTTTCCAATGGAAATTATAGGTAGTGCAATTGGCGGTGCAATAGGTGGAGTGATAGGTAAACTGTCAGCAGATATCACACTTAAATTAGCAGGATGGCTGGTATCTGGAGTAATAGGTTTTGCGATATGTGGCACTGCTATTGGCTTAGGAATCGGTATCGCCAGAAAGTCTAAACGCGAATTGCTCTGGGGAACAGTATTTGGATTTCTTGGTGGACTGATGACAATATGCACAGCAAAGATTGCACACCCTATAGGCGTGATGATAGCCGGTGCAATGATTGGTGCTTTTATTGGATTAGGATTAGGTATTACCAGGAGATCTATCACTAAAACAATACTAATGATAGTATTTGGTTTGTTAGGTGGTGGGATAGGTGGTTTAATAGGAGGACTGATAGGTTTAGAAACAGTCGTTTCAACTGCAATAGGTGGAATGATAGGCGGTAGTTTTATTGGTTTGGGAGTATCGTTAAAATTATTTTCTAAAAAAGGATTAAAAATTTTGGGAGTAGTAGTTTTAGTTTTTGTGGTTGTGGTATATGGTATTTTGAATTTTGTTTTCAGTATAAAGATAAGAAAAGAGATACAAAAAATCAAAGCTGCTGGACAACCAACAAGTATGAAAGAACTTGCTCCACCTGAAGTGCCTGATAATGAGAATGCTGATATTTTTCTTTTTGACCTCTCTGAGTTAACACCGTCTATAAAATATGAAAAAATTGTATGGACAGAACAAGAAAAGAAAAAAATTGTAGATATAATAGGTGCAACAAGTTCTACCTCTGTAGTAGTTCTTAATGCACAAGATGTCCAACTCATTAGAAATGTTGTTACAAAAAACAAAAAAGAGTTGGATATTTTGCAGAAAGCGTCTCTAAGAAAATATCTTAGGTTTAATACTGATTATACAAAAGGACCGGCAATAAAAATACCTCGTTATAGTGAAGATATAAGTAGAAATAAACTTCTTATGTGCCGGGCACTTTTGTATAAACACGATGGTAGAATTAAACAGGCACTTGATGATTATAAAACAAGTATGAAACTGAATAATCTATACTTACAACAACCATTCTTGATTTCAGCAATGATTTCTGTTGCGAATTCTAATATTTCTGTAAGAACTTTAAGAACAATAATCGCAGGCGAAAAAATCAGTAATCAAGAATATGATAAACTAATATCAGAATTAGATTCCTACAAACAACAAAAGACCATAGTAGTTAGAAAAGCATTCCTTGCAGAACGTGCATTTGAGATAGAATTTTTAGATGGCCTTCTTTGTTTTTTCCCAAAATATGAGTTAGCGGTTCTTGCAGGGCGGGAACCTTCACTGACAGCAAAAATCCTTACAATCCCATTCAGACCAATATTCCAAATTGATTATTTGTGTATGTTCAGTTACTGGGAAAAATTCTTTAATCTTTTTGATAAACCATATTACAAGGTCAGCAGAGAATGGAGTGGACTTAAACCAAAAGAAATATTTCTTCCTCTTATTCCGAACCTTGGTAACATTATAGAGAAATCAGTAAAAAAAGATAGAGATATCGACCTGAAAAACGGCTATAAACACTATTTTTTTGAGATAGCTCGTCGGAGCCACTATAAAATATATTTGCAAATTCACTCAAATTAAAGGTTTGACCTTTAAAATCGCTCTTTGAATTTTGAA
>JBFLWK010000010.1 GCA_040757695.1 Elusimicrobiota bacterium | reverse complement strand
TTGCACATGTCCAATCGCTTGAAGGTACATTTATGTATAACAAATTATTTTTAGGGCTTGATAATATCAATCTCGGGCAGATGCATACAGGTTTTGTTTATCCAACTGATAATAGCGGTTCGTTCGGATTGAATATCAACGATACTTATCTTTCGGCACTTTATCGCGAGGATACCTTTGCACTCGGCTATGCGAACGATACTGCACCATTTTTCTGGGACAAAGAGCCACCTTTCCCAATACTTGGCGGGTTCTCAATAAAATATCTGCTACATAAATATATTTTGGATGAACGAACAAAATCGCTAAAAGACCCTGTGTTCGCAAACGGGACATCTGCAGGCGCATTCACAACTGATATCGGGATTCTGCTGTTGCCTTTTTCAGAACGGCTCGCTATCGGGTTAGCAGTAAAAAATCTTGTGAAAGCAGATGTCGGCTTGTATCACAAAGATTTTGTACCACAGGAATACCGTGCAGGGCTCGCTTACAAAATTGAGAAATGGAAATTTGTTGAAGATATTGTATCTACAGTAGATTTCTCATACAGAAAACCGGAAAATAATGTTGTGGATATAAAAATTGCTGGCGGGTTAGAAACATGGTTTAGTAAACATACATATTCAGCACGGTTGGGTGGAAGCGACCGTGAAATTACCGCCGGGTTCTCCTTCAATAAAGTAATACTAAATATCGGTATCCAACTGGATTATGCGTTTTTGTGGCCTTTACAACTTGCGGATACTTCAGGCAGTCATCGGCTATCGTTAACATTCAGGCAAGGGGGGGAACCGGCAGAAAAGCAGGTTAAAGTGAAAAGGGAAAAGGGAAAAAGAGAAAAACCAAAAGAAGAAAAACCGGCTGAAATTCTACCACCGCCACCACCTGCTCCACAACCAACTGCTGTTGAAGAAACACCGGCGGAAGCACCTGAATTAACGCCGGAACGACGGCAAGCGCTAATGAAACTGCATTATGAATCTGCATACAAGCATTTCCAGAAAGGTGAATATGAACTTGCAATTGCCGGCTGGCAAGAGGTACTAAAACTTGACCCGAATCACGAAGAAGCAAAAAGGAAAATAGAATTAGCCAAACAGAAACTTGACGAAAAACAGAAAAAAACCAGATAAAGTAAAAGTAGTTTCACGCACTTGGCGTGATTGTATCTTTAATCTTAATCTTAAATCGTCAACTTGGATTTGGAATTTGGAATTTGAAATTAATTGAGGTGAAGTATGGGTTTATGGCAGATTTTATTGAGTATTTATTTTGCAGGACTTGGGGCATATCTATCAGTTGTTTTGTCCAGAGTATTAAAACAAAACGGAAGAGTGTTCAATAAGATAGAAGAATCAATTCGTAAGATGGATGAAGGATTTAGAAAAATGGATGAAAGGGCAGAACAAAGACATCAGGAAGTTGTATCACAATTTATTAAAATGGATGAACGAGCAGAAAAAAGGCATCGGGAAGTTATGGAAATAGCAGAAAAACGTCATCAGGAAATTATGTTTGCGTTAGATAAGGGCTTTGGGACACTGATTCATACTTCGTAATCTATTGTAGAAGTAGTAGCAGGGTCTCCCTGCCTAAATATAGCGAGGGGACCTTGCAACTACAATAAAACGCGAAGCTGGTAGACGGCAATTAATTGCCGTCTACTCTATACCCCTTAAGGGGTAGCCTACAAGAGAGGAGGCAAAAATGCGTAAGATGTTTGGTGGGTTGGGATTAGCAGTTGTTGGTAGTGTATTGGTTTTTCTCTACAGTTCACTGTATACAGCAGATGAAGAAACTGATAAGGGTGGGGGTAGTGCAAAAACTGGTGAGATTTATGTAACCAGTGTAGAGAAAATACCGGTTGATGAAGGTGCGGTAAAAGAGATGGCAACAATTGTCTTAAACGACTGTATCAAGGTAAAAGAGATACAGGTAATAAAACTGGAAGGCAAGACCACACTGAAATATCCGGTGTATGTATCAAAACGAGGCAAGGAATACCCGCAGTTTGAGACACTCACAAAACAGGCGAGTGATGAGATAGAAAAGGCAATCAAGAGTGGGAAGCCATCTAAAAAAACATCTAAATCTATTTCATTCAAAATCACTAATTTCTCGCCGTTAAGAAGCCAGTCATCACGAAAGGTCAATGCATCTGTTGATTTTAACAATGCGGTACGGGTTTCCTGCGGTGTGATGGAAGGCAAACGCGGTCCCTGGATTTCATGGCCTAGCCGAAAAGATGAAGAAACCGGCAAATGGAAAAAACAGGTTCTGATTATCAATAAAAAGGTAAAAGATGTGGTTGAAAAATCGCTACTTGATAAGTACAGAACAGCCGGTAGTGAAGAAAGTAGCGAAGACGAATAATAAAATGAGCAAACGGCTGGAGATTATTGATATACTTATGACTTTAAATAAACACAAAGTAAAATATGCAATTGCTGGTGGTGTAGCAGTTTTTTTGCACGGATTTGTCAGTGCGACAAAAGATATAGATATAATTCTTGACAAAATCAATTCCAGATGTAAAAACTGAAAAGCGAATGATTGATAATAATGAACTACCCTGTGGCTCTGCCACAGGGTAGTTCATTGCAAAATAAAAATATGATAAAAACATCAATTAAAAATTATAAATTAAAAATTAAAAATTGTGGATTGTTTTTGACTTTTATTTTTCATTTTTCATTTTTCATTTTTCATTGCCTCTATGCTGCTTCACCAGTTCGTATCAACGAACTTACTGCGAATATCTCAGGTGGCAAGGACTGGATAGAGTTCTATAACTGTTCCAGTGGCGATATCAATCTTGACCAGTGGTCTGTAGAAGCTGCAAAACTATCCGGTGGCGCTAATCCGTGTAAAACATTCCCAGCAGTCACAATCTCATCCGGTGCTTATTTTGTGTTAAAGTTTAATGATTCAACTGCGGATGAAATTACTGCTGATGATGGCGATGGCTATAAGGAGTTTTATACCGGTGTAGGAATTACAGGGCTAACCGGCACGGATAATGTGATTGTTTTAAGAAACTCGCTCAGTGATATTGTAGATGCTGTGGTGTTCTGTAATGGTGATGATAAATGGACTGCTGGCGATTCGTTATTTTCAGATGCGATTTCGGCTAATCAATGGACTGGCGCGGTTGACGAAGGTAGCGCTGCAGAACTTGGCTCGTCTGCATCTAAATCGCTTGCACGCGATGATAAGTCAACCGATACGGATGCTGAAGATGTCGCAAAAACCGACTGGCAGGCGACTTCAGACCGTACAGAAGGACGTAAAAACCCGGCATTCCCGGTGACTCCTCCCGCAGGTGCCGGCAATATCTATGGTAAAATAACCGAAGTCGCACCAGGTATTTCAGGCGGCGATTTTGTAGAGATTTACATAACAAACGGCTCTAATATCACAGGTGCAAAATTGTATGAGGGTAAAACAGTTATCAAAACATTACCGAACCTGAATACTGCTGCAAAGATGTATCTGGTTGTGCATTGCTCACAAGCGGGAACTGATGAAACAACTGATACAAACGGAAACGGCTATATTGATTTATATTCAGACGAATCAACACCGGGGCTGACAGGGACTGATAATAATCTTACACTCAAAAATGCCGACGGGACTATGGTTGACTTTGTCAGTTTTGCAGAAGATAGTTCGTCTTATACCGGCGAACAATCTGTGTATGATACCGCAGTTTCAACCGGTCAGTGGGCTCATCCTTCTGATGTAACAGATGCAGTTGGAACGGAGGACTATTATATTCATGGCTCAGTCAGTTGGTCTGAATCTACTACCGGCTCAATTACCCGAAAAATAGACCCGTCATCTCAAACAGGTCAGCCGTTAGATACGAATACCAAAACCGATTGGTATGAAGGCAGTGCGACAAAAGGGCAGGGACCTTACGGGACTGCTGCGAAAGAAACTACAAAAATTTTGGAAGTATTCCAGTCGCCATTCTCACCTGCAAGAGATGGTAAGTACTCGTATTGTGTGATTGCGTACAATGTAGAGGCAAATAGCCAGGTAACAGTCCGAGTGTTTGATACTAACGGTCGGCTGGTAAAAATTTTGCTTGACCAAATAGATGTGCCTGCAGGCGGCGCAAATACAGTCAACTGGGATGGTAAAGATGAAGACGGCGCTACAGTATCTATTGGTGTGTATATCGTCCATATAGAAGTTCAGAACAAAAAAACAGGCAATATAAAAACTGCCGCAAAACGAGTTGTAGTCGCACGAAAAATATGAGCAAGTCAGTGATTAAGCGATTAAGAAATAGCGTAGAGCGTAGAGAAGTTAGAGGTTGGTTTTCTATTCGCCATTTCGCCTGCTCGCCTATTCGCCTGCTCACTGCTATTTGCTATTTGCTATTTGCTATTTGCTATTTGCTATTCGCTGCCTCTATAGAAATCAACCCGGATAATTTTTTGTATGTTGATTGGAATATCCCGCATAAAACAGAAGAGTTTCATATCAGTTATGTGTATAGCGGTGATATTGTGCTTGCCTCAACTGGTGAGCAAATCAAGTTGCTTGGTGTAAAAACTACTACTGACGACGCAAAAAAGTATACCGCCCAACGGCTTGAAGGCAGAGATGTCGCTTTGGTCTATGAAAATGGGGACGGAGGAAAATACGGGCTTGTATTTTACAAAGATATTGAGAATAAAATCAGATGCCATAACTGGGAGTTAATAAAAAAAGGGTTTGCAGCAGTCCAAATCTCATCACAGAACTATCTCTGTATTGAGCAGGATTGGGAACAACTTTCTAAAATAGCGCTACTAAAAAATGTTAACGATTACATAACACTTGCAGAGTTGAGTTCACAGGAAAGATTTGATTATGATGCGGTCCAACTCTTACAAGATGGCATAAAAAAATTCACGAATCATCTTGAACTTTATGAGACATTAGCAACTTTGTATTCTGCACTGAACCAGCCTGGGCTGGAATTAGATGTATATTTAGCATATACCGAAAAAAATACAGTATCAGCCGCGATTAAACGGAAACTGGCTATCTGTTATGAGAAAATGGCTAAATCTACCGGTATATTCTCAATAGTAAATTACAAACAAAAAGCGGTTCAGCAATGGCAGGAATTATTAGGTACCGAGTATGATACAGAAGCCAAAACGAGATTAGCAAACCTGACAAAAGACAGGTAAAAGGTCAAAGGTTAAAGGTTAAAATAGATAAGGAGCGAAAAAATGGATAAAAAAGAAACAATACCGACAAGGAAACAGTATCTGATTAATAAAAAACTGCAACTAAAATTTGCAGTAATGATTGCAATTGTGTTGGTTGTAATGCTGGTTTTGATAGAATTTCATACATATCTGACTATCAAATCCATCCTGCCGAATATTCTGTCTGCGACAGTTGGCAAACTATTAAAAACAATCCATTTCTGGCTGGTTGTCAACGGGCTGCTCTATCTTGCAGCTGTCTGTGTGATATCGGTTTTTGTTTCACATAAAATCGCAGGACCCATCTACAAATTCCAGAAAGAAATAAAAAATATAATACAAGGTGGCGATTTAACAGGACATTTCCGATTAAGAAAAGGTGATGAACTAACTGATATGGCAGTAGCCTTGAATAATTTTGTTGCTGACTTAAGAAACAGGATTGCTAAATACGATGAACTGCGTGCTGAAACCGTTCAGGAAATAAAAGAAATACTGAACTCTATAGATACAAAAAACCTGAATGCCGAAGATTGCCAGAAAATTGAGTTCATCTATAAAGAGATTGATAAATTGATACTGCCTGAGAAACCACTGAAGGTATGATAACGGCAATTAAAAATTAAAAATTAAAAATTAAAAGATTAAGTAAAAAAATGGTTAAAATACTTAACCAGATATTAAAAACAGTGATTAAGTGGCTAAGTGGCTATGTGGCTATGTGGCTATGTAGATTTTTACTAATCACTTATTCACTTATTCACTTAACCACTCGCCTCTATGGCGCATTTGAATCCCGACCGCCTGGTGCCAGACCGCTTGGTATGTCTGCTGCGTTTGTTGGGCTTGCAAACGATACTAATGCGGTATTCTATAACCCTGCTGGGTTACGGCTTGTTTCAGCATTTGAGTTCTCAACTACATATAACCAACTCTTTGCAGTTGAAGGTCTGCAATACAATGTTTTTTCAGCCGTTATGCCAGTCAGAAAATTCGGTATTGCAGGGCTCTCGTTTGCACAATTCGGGCCGTCTGAATTCAAAGAACAAACACTTGTTGTATCAAATGCATTCGCATTATCAGAAGGGCTGATGTTTGGCTACAACTTGAAAGGTAACATGTTAAAAATAGCCGATTACGGTAGTGATAGTTCAATCGGATTGGATTTAGGCTTGTTAGCACGAGTTTCTGAAAATTTTGCAATCGGCTCGGCTGCCAAAAATGTTAACGAGCCTAAAATAGGCGTTGATAAAATACCGGAATCGTTTTCTGCTGGCTTGTTTTTAAGACCGCTTAAAGGCGTCAGTTTCGGCTGGGATATAGAAAAAATACAAGACCAAACCATCTCGCTCCATTTCGGGACTGAATTCAGAGTATTCCAGTTTCTCTGTTTCAGAAGCGGAATACAAACCAACCCGAACAGGTTCTCGTTTGGCTGTGGATTTAACCGCCGGGCAGTTTATATTGATTATGCGTATTTTACTCATCCAACACTCGCTGCAGACCATATATTCTCGCTCTCTATCAAGACATCGTTAGAAAAAGAAGCAGTAATTGAATACAAGCCCAAAGAGAAAAAAGCAAAAAAACCACGTGTTTCCAGGAAACGAAAAGAACCGGCTCAACCGGCTCAACCGGTTCAACCGGCTCAACCGCTTAAACCGGCTCTACCGCCTAAAATCAATATCAATACTGCATCTGAAGAAGAACTGACCACATTACCAGGTATAGGCAGTATTATGGCAAAACGTATTGTGGACTACCGTAGCGAAAAAGGGCTATTCAAAACTATAGAAGATTTACAGAATGTACCTAGAATGTCAAGACGAATATATCTAAAAATAGAAGCACTGATAACCGTAGGTGAAGTAAAGCCGTAAGTTCACGATTATAGATGGAGTCCCGAACTTGTTCGGATAATCTTAATAAAGCACTGTAATAATACAAACAGGGGGGCTGTATGGAGATAATAGCTTTTGGCTTAATTTTAGGCTTATTTGCGCTACTCCAAAATTCTATTCTTTCTCGGCAAACAAACAAAATGATAGAAAAAGAAGATGAACGTGCAAAGAGAATGATAGAAGAAGGCAGGCGAGAAACCAATGAGTTGCTCGCTAAGATGGATGAACGAACAGCTAAGATGGATGAACGAACAGCTAAGATGGATGAACGAACAGCTAAGATAGATGAACGAATAGCTAAGATAGATGAACGAATAGCTAAAATAGATGATGAAATAGCTAAAACACGTCAACAAACAGCTAAAATAGATGAACGAGCAGCCAGGATTTGGGAACTAATAGACCAACGAACAGCCAAAATTGCTGAATTGATTCAGGTGAGTTCCCGAGATAAAGAAACCGCATATATTCGTGATAAAAAAGAAGAATATAAAACTGGAAAGTAGGCTACCCCTTAAGGGGTAGCCTACAAGCCGGTGATTTTTAAGCACCGTAAACTTAAAAGATGTCTGATGAAAAAAATTGTATTTCTTATTTTGGTTTTTACCTTACACTTTACACCTTACACTTCACACTTTCTTTATGCCGACGAAAGTAGCGATATAGAAGGCACAGACCTCTGGGAAACTGATGCGGATATTGAGCAGGCATACCAGAATAATGAGATTGATTATAATACCTACGAGCAACTCCTTGCTATTTATGAAGATAAAATAGATATCAATACTGCGGATATTTTTCTACTCCAGACACTGCCAGGTATCTCCCAACTTCATGCTAGCCGAATCATCAACTACCGACTCCAGCACGGCTATTACAAAAATATCAACGAACTGATCAATCCTGAAATACTGGATGAGCCTACTTTTGATAGAATCAAAATTTTTATTACTGCAATACTGCCTGAAAAAGTCAGAACAAAAGGCGATATCCTGTTCAAAACAAAATCAAATATTGAACAAGATACTACAGAGGAAGCACAAACGACAGAACTGGTTCGGTTCAAATTGGCTAAATTCGGTAAATACTTGAGATTCGGTGCGATTGTAGAAGGTGATACCAGATACGAGGACTATTTTGTAGACCAGATGGGCAGTATTACAGGCAGTAATTTTTCAAGAGCATACCGACTGAACAGGTCGTATATCGGCTATGAGAATGGACCAATAGTTGATACCGCATATCTCGGCGATTTCCGCGCAGGGTTCGGTCAGCGTCTCACTTTTGATACTTCCGGTAAATCGTCACCAAACGGTTTCTATCCAAACGATACCGCATCATCACAAAGCACTATCACTTATTACTGGACTTCTAAAATTAAGTCAAAATATCCACACGCAACCACTTCTGTAAAACTGAAAGGGTTCGGTATGAAAATAAAAGGTGGAACTAATAATCCGTTTGATATTTCCGGCTTCTATTCTAAAGCCAAAAAACCACTCCGAGTATGTATCCGTCATCCTGATGGTGAAGTCAGACAATGGACACTTGAAAATATGTATGAAGAAGAACTGCTTGGTGGCAACTTGAATTATAAACTTTTTAATAGAACAGATATTTTTGAGACCTCGTATTTCGGTACTACTTTTTATACCTCAAAACGAGAAAAACGGCTCGGTGGGTTTATAAATATAGACGGGTATCCGCCTGAAGAGGCATTCTCCGGGTATGGTTGCGATTTTAAGACCGGTATTAAAGGGTTTCTGGTAGTTGGTGAACTTTCACACGTGATTAACTGGGGTGACGGGCTGTTTGTAAAAACAGCCAAAAAAATGGGTGCATTAGATGTGATTGTCTCATACCGGAATTATGATAAGGAGCACTATAACCCGTACGCAAACGCATACTCAAAACATAGCGATTCATCAAAGTTCCCATGCCGCGATGAACAGGGCTATTATTCTGAACTGGACTACAAACCGATAAAATCAATGAAAATCAAATTTTATATAGACCAGTTCAAACATTCTGCCAAAACCGAAAAAGATGATATTACCGGCGAATACTATACCGTCTGGGAAACACCAACTACCGACAGAACAATGTACTTCAGATATAACTGGAACCTACCACGAGGTGTCAAGTTTCAACTGGATAGGAAATGGGCTGATAAAGATATCTATCAAAATGACGATTATAGCGAAAAAATGAGTGTCAAAACAAATGCCCAACTAAAATTTAAACCATCAAAACGAACCGATTTCGTGCTAAAATATACCTATACGCAGGACTATTACGATACACCATCAAAATATACACCAAAGGACTCAATCTCTACAAGAACTGGATACCAGCTTTCAGGCAACTTAAAACTATCAGGCGAGTTAAAGTTTTCAGATACTGATTTACGAAAAAGCGGTAAAGAATCACGCTCATACTGGCTACAACTTGAAGATAAATTATCCAAAAATACAAAATTCCGTATCCGATATAACAATAAATACGCGTGGTCGTCTGAAGAATACGAAGGCGAAGATGTGTTCTCGTATACAGAGCCCGGCTATGCCAATTCCTGGGAAGCCCGTCTGGAGTATAAATGGTAAAAAAGGCAGGTTAAAGGTAAAAATAAAAGGTATAAATAAGAGGTTAAAGGTTTAAGGTTAAAGGGTAAAATTCTGGATTTTATTTTAATTTTAACCTGTCATTTAAACCTTTAACCTGACTTTATGGTTAAAATATGCAGGACCTAAAAGAACGAACATATAAATTTGCCTTGCAAATAATCAAACTGGTACAGAAATTACCCCAAAACCAAATAGCCCGAATTATTGCAGAACAGATGTTGCGCTCTGGGACATCAGTTGGTGCTAATACTGAGGAAGCATATGCAGGGTTAACAAAAAAGGATTTCTCCCATAGTATAAATATTTCTCGGAAAGAGACATTAGAAACAAGATACTGGCTCAGATTATTACTTGGTGCTGAATTAGTTAAAAAAGAAGAGGTAGCAAATCTATTTAAAGAATGTGATGAACTCATAAAAATTTTTACTTCAACCGTCAAAAAAGTTCGTTCTACCTTAATTTTAATTTTAATTTTAACCTTTAATTTTAACCTGTCATTTATCCCTTTAACCTGTCTTTACAGCTATACTTCACTTGAGTCCTACTACGGAATCGGAGGTATCACACGCGGGCTATCCGCAGAATCCGTCGGGCTCGGTAGCGTATCAACTACAGTATCTCAGGATGTCGCAGCCGTTTTTACTAATCCAGCTTGTATGGAACTTGGTAGTGATAATCACGGTGTATTCAGTTTCTCACCCGCAGTTGTATGGACTTCTGATAAACGAAACCATTCTTATATAGCAACATCGTATACAACTAATCGGAACATTTTTTTTCAGCCGACATCTATAGGGATGCTGTGGTCGTCAATTCGCGAGTTTGTATTCGGGCTTGGTGCTGCACAAGCAATTGACTTTAATTATGTGTTTCAAGAAAAATCTGTCCGGGATAGAGGCTACGGGAATTCTAACGGGCAGGATACAATTGACCAGCATGGGAATCTGTTTGATTACGGGCTTGCAGTGAACTACCAGTTACTTACATCGCTCAATTTAGGTGTTGCTGGGTTGCTGAAAAACGGTGATATAAAATCAGAACAGGAATTGAATACTTTCGGTACTTCTGGCGCACCTGATATCATCAGGAAAATCAACGAAATATCTAAATTGTCAGGAAACGGATTCAATATCGGAGTGTTGTGTTCGGTTGAAGATATTATGTCTCTCGGATTGGCTTATAAGTACTCGGCTGAAATTAAACGAGAAGTCAAACAAATAGATACAACCGGCAATATCTTAAACTCAAGTTCAACTTATACAATAGAATATAAATATCCGAATTCAATTTCCGCTGGTATAAAGTATAATTTTAGAGATAAAAACAACTGTGCTGTTTTTATAGATGCGAGTTTCGCTGACTGGTCAACCACAAACCCGTTATTCCGCGATGTATTAGCATTCTCGCTCGGGTTTGAGCATCTGCCACTTGAAGGGATGACAGTAAGATACGGGTTTTCATATCTGCCATCATATATAAAAAATGGTGGTGTAAATTCAGCACTCTCTATTGGTTGCGGGTTCGCTATCCCAACACTGCTGGTTGAAATAGATATAGCAGGAAGTTATGCCTGGCAGGAATCAACCCAGGAAAGATTGTTTTTTTCAGACCAGCGTGATACCGTGTATGATACAACCACGCGGCTTATTACAACAGTGAGGTATAGATGGTGATTCTAAAAGCAATTAAAAATTATAAATTAAAAATTAAAAATTGTGGATTGTTTTTGACTTTCATTTTTCATTTTTCATTTTTCATTTTTCATTGCCTTTACGGCTACACCTACCGCGGTGCGGTGCTGGGTTTGGGCGACTCTGTTGGTGGGTTCACAGCCCGAAATGCCGCAGTTGGCGAGGTGTCTGTTCTGTCAGGCGGTGAGCCGACATCAATCTTCGCTAATCCGTCAGAACTTTCAGTAGACAGCCGCGTTAGTATATCTCAAACTAACGAACTTATAAATGGATATGAACGCCGACTCCATAATGATGCAGAACAGACAACTATATCAAACTCTAATCTGTATCTTTTGCCAACCTCGGGCGCAGTTTCAGTCTGCCCGATAAAACAGAAACTGGCTGTAGCAATAGGCGCAATCAAAATTTTGGATTCTAATTACCATTATACCGAAAATGTATATGGTGAAATCCGAGTAGTTGAAAAGAATAGTATCTCAGCTGACGGCGAAATCTATATCTACGGCGGTGGTGCAAGTTATATCCCAGTTGAATGGCTAAAATTAGGTGTAGCTGGTTTTTTAATCACCGGCAAACCAGACCGAAAAATTACAGAAATTTTATTCAGTCCTCAAACGGGCTCAGAAACCAGCCGAACAACCAGTATTGTTAATAACTCGTTTTCAGGCAGCGGGTTCAGAATAGGTACCGTTTTACAATCAGAAGAACTTAAACTCGGTATAGCGTTGAATAATCTGTTGTCAGTTAAAAATGATTATTCTATAAATGGACAAATGTCCAGATATGAATATAGATTTCCGGCTACACTTTCGGCAGGGTTCGCATTCAAATTCCGAGGTATCACAAGACCAACATTTCTTATACAACTTGATTATACTTGGTGGGGTAGTGCCGAGCAAAAAGTTGCCAATAGTAAATGGACTGATATCGGATACTGTAATACACTTTCATGGCATTTCGGTGCAGAACACTGGCTTAAACACGATATTCCATTCAGATACGGCTTGGCGGTTGTTCAAGACCAGACACGAAAAGGTGTACAAACATCAGTGGTCTCTATCGGTAGTGGGTTAAAATTATGGATTATTCAGTGGGATATAGCACTCCAGTATTTTATGAGACGAATAACATCCGAAACACGGCTGTTCCCAGTTGAAGAAAACGCCGCATACCCGTTAATCAATTTAGAAACTGTTGACGACTATACAAAACGGCTAACACTAACAGGAACAGTAAAATGGTAAAAAAAGCAGGGTATAGGGTGAAGGATGTAGGGTGTAGCAAAATCATTTTGGCTATTGGCTATCTTTTTCTTTTCACTACTGCCTATACCCTACTGCCTACACCCTGCCTCTACGGCTACACTTCGCTTGGCTATAACTATCTCGGTGATGTTGTCTGTGGCTATTCTGCCCGCTCGCTCGCTATGGGCTGTAATTCTATCACTGTTTCTAACGATAGTTCTGCAATTTTTACAAACCCTGCTGCACTTACCGCTACTTCAATGAAATACTGTCAAGTATCAGTTTCAAATGCCGCAGTGCTTGTTTCAGATAGATACACAAATAATTACGGACTGCCAACGGTAAAAAATAATCCAGCATATTACCAGTTTAACGAAGGCTCTATTTCTGCCAAACTGCCGTTAGGTTTTTATATTGCTGGTGGGAGAGCGCCTGTTGTAAATTATTCATACAGGTATTCAGAAACAATTTATGATAGAACTACGCTGGAATACGAAAATAAAATTGACTCATCAGGGGACCTGTGGACTAATTCAGCTGCGATTGGTTGGAAAGCGACAGACCGTTTTTCGGTTGGACTTACTTACAATATGTTAAACGGCGAAAGGGAATCCAGTAATGAAAAAATATCTATTGACGGTAATTCAATTCTGGTCGGATACCTTTACGAAACCGGGCAGTTAAAATTCGGCGGATATTACAGAGCAAAAGCGACACTCAATTTGCAGAAGTCAACCGAAACAATTAAAATCCCAGAAGGATTTGGGTTTGGTTTTTCATATCAATTCCGAGGGAAACTTGCACCGCTTTTTACAGTTGAGACTAATCGCATGAATTGGAAAAATGTGAAACTTTACAACACAACCGATTACAGAGTTGGTTTTGAGCAATGGCTTTATGATTACCTCGCAATCCGATATGGTTTCTATACCAGCAGTTTTTATTATACTTGGGATAAATATGAAAAAAACTGGGAACACGGCGGATTTGAACAACAAAAAATTATACCGCGATTCTATACATTTACTGTTGGGAGTGGTTTTAAGTTACCACTGTTTGATTTAGATTTTGGCTATGAATTCGGAAAAAGGTCATCTGCAGAAAATGTAAATGTTAATTATAAAACTGACGGGTCTATTAAAAGTGTTGATGACCGCAGAGTTGATGAAACAATACAGCGAATAATTATAACCGCGAGGTATAGATGGTAATTCTAAAAGCAATTAAAAATTATAAATTAAAAATTAAAAATTGTGGATTGTTTTTGACTTTCATTTTTCATTTTTCATTTTTCATTTTTCATTGCCTCTACTGCTATCAAAAAGCATCCATATTCATTCCGTCAATTTCTAAATCTGTGGATGTCGCAGGTGGTGAGATAATTGTTCGTGTAAAAGAAAGTGTAGATATCAATATAATAAACACGAAATACGATACAAAAACAATACAGGATATGAAGTTCAATAATGTATTCCGTGTATCTATACCTGATGGAAGCAGTATTCAGGATATGGTATCCATGTTATCAGCCGACCCTGATGTTGTTTACGCAGAGCCGAATTATTTGATGAAGGCTTATCAGGTCAATGATTCTTCTTATTCAGCACAGTGGGCGTTACCAGATGATAAATATCTTGACTGGTATGATGCCTGGACAAGCAGTAACACACTTTTTTCTAAAGGTGTAACAACCTCTATTATCGCAGTGATTGATAGCGGGGTTGATTGGCGGCATCCGGATTTGGAAGCCAATATCTATCTCAATACAAAAGATACATATGGTAATAAAATTGACGATGATAACAACGGCTATATTGAGGACTATTATGGTGTGAATATCCTTTATGGACAGGATGCTCCCAATTCAAATCTGGAAGAAGAATATGGCGACCCGCGGCCGATTGATACTGTCGGGCATGGAACGCATGTTGCAGGGATTGCCGCCGCAGTTGTGAATAATTCAACCGGTATTGCCGGTGTTTCCTGGACATCAAAGATAATGATTGTAAAGATTTTTGATGCTAATGCTTTCCGTACAGGTGCTACTGCATCAAATATCGCAGCGGGGATAAAATATGCTGTTGATAATGGTGCGGATGTTCTAAATCTGTCTTTAGGCGGTTATATTCAATCAAGGTTTGTAAAAGATGCGGTTGATTATACAGTAGACAAAAATGTCGTTATTGTTGCGTCGGCTGGGAATGATGGTATAAATTCTATCAGTTATCCTGCGGGTTATGATGGTGTGATTTCAGTCGGTGCGTCTGATATTTATGATGAAAGAGTTTCTGAAGTCAATGGCTATTCGTGGGGCTCAAATTATGGGATAAAACTTGACCTGTTAGCACCGGGTGCATCTGTTTACAGTACATATGCAGAATATAGTTGGTCTGATTCGGAGAATGACTGGAAACGGAATTCATCTTATTATGAGTTTGAGGACGGCACTTCTATGGCATCACCATATGTTGCCGGAGTTTGTGGGCTGTTGATTTCGCAAAATCCTGCACGGACACCAGCAGATATAAAAAAAATATTAGAAGCGTCCTGTGATAACCTTGATGTGCCCGGCTGGGATAAATATACCGGCTGGGGTCGGCTAAATGTCTATAAGGCATTAAGTGGCAATCTGGCTACTGCATGGACTGCACCGCTAAAAGTAAAAAATTATCCCAACCCGTTCTATCCACGAAAACATGAGTTTGTTACTATACGATTACCTGAAAAATACAGAGGCAGTGAGTTCAATGTAACAATTTACAATCTAGCCGCAATGCCAGTAAGATACTTGAAACATATCACAAACGAAATATCAGTTGATAATGGTCTCGCGGTCTGGGATGGTAAAAATGATAACGGCGATTTGGTTGCCTCAGGGCTTTACTATTATGTAGTTGATATCGGTAGCAAAAAAGTTCGTGGAAAAATAACATTGATAAAATGACAATTCTAAAAGCAATTAAAAATTATCAATTAAAAATTAAAAATTGTGGATTGTTTTTGACTTTCATTTTTCATTTTTCATTTTTCATTTTTCATTGCCTTTATTCCGCTATCTTTACCTATACCAACGGGACAACATCAGGGCAGTTCCTGAATATCCCTGTCGCTGCACGGGCTTCATCACTCGCAGAAGCGTATACCGGCTATGCAAAAGATGCCGGGATTATTGAATATAATCCCGCAGGGGTTGGTAATATCTATAATAACGAAATATATCTATCGTATCTGGCATATTTTGAACAGACATCGGTGCAATCGCTAACTTTTGTAAAGCCGTTAAAGAAATATGTAGTCGGGCTGAATGGAAAATATCTGAATAGTAAAGATACAGAACGGGATATTTACGGGAATGATAAAGGTAGTTTTGACATAATTGATTGGTCGGTTCTTTTGAGTGGCGCCTACAAAATTACTAATGAGTTTTCAGTTGGGTTAGGTGTCCGAAATATCGCAGAAAAATTGAACGATAAATCAGCCGATGGTTTCGCAGTTAATATCGGTATCTTTATTGCTCAACCTAAACAACGCATTTCACTCGGTGCTGCAGTCGTTAATATCGGTAATAATATCAAGTTTGATAAAGAAAACGACCCGCTAACACTTACATTAAAACTCGGTGGCTCGTGGGGTTTCTCACATAGAGCAACTTTGCTTGTTGAAGTTATTCAGCCCAACGATAGCGGATTAAAACAGCGGCTCGCAGTAGAATACCATTTAACAGAACCGTTGTGGCTAAGGTTCGGCTGGAAAATTAACCAACGGAAGTTTGCCGATTACACAGGGTTTACAAGCGGGTTCGGTCTGCGAATAAATAGGTTCTATCTGGATTATGCGTTTGTCCCGCATTCTGATTTAGGTGTCTCGCATTATATAACAACAGGGCTACGATTTGGTAAATCACTACCACTGCCTAAACATAAAATAAAACCCGAAATACCAGAGGAAGAAGAAAAAGAAGCAAAAGAACAGCCACAGGAAGAAAAATTACCAAAAGAATTAATAGATGCAGATAAAAAACCCGAAACAGAGTAGACTACCCCTTAAGGGGTAGTCTACTGAAGTATTCCAATGCGGGTTCGGAATTTTTGGGATTTGGAATTTGGAATTTGATTTTTATCTATGGATGCTACTTCTAAACTGTTTATTTTTATGATTCTGCTGGCGCTGATTATAGGTGCGTTGGTTATAAAGTTCAAAACACAGCATAATCTTGAGACGGTCTATAAATCAAATGCGCGATACTATCCACATATTACCGACGAGACAGTTCTAAAAAAACCGCAAAAACCTAAAATAATTACCAACCAATGACCAAAAAACTCACTATTTTTTGTTATGCTTTTGTAGCAGGTGTTGCCGCAGCGATGATACTTCATCCAGCAACGATTCCAATAACAACCCAAACGATACTCTGGACATTTTCAGGTGTTTGCGGTGTACTTTACATACTTTTCAAGAAAACAAAATATACTACTCTATTTTTGATTCTAACACCTGCATTTTTTGCCGCTGCCAATTACTACAAAAAAATAGATATCTCAGGTAGAAACCATATTTCACAGTTTGTTGATACCAATTTTTTTGACCGAACCATTTTAACCGGCACAGTTGTCAGAGAACCGGATGCACGCGATTTTCATACTAAACTTACAGTAAAGCCGGAACTGATTGAAAAACCATCTAAATCCGGCTGGGGCATTATAAAAAGTAGCACCACATTCACAGGTAAAACCGGTTATGTGCTTGTATCCATCTATCCTGCAGTTGGTGACTTCTATTATAATGTTGAATATGGCGACAGAATAAAAGTAGATGCTGCGTTGCTACCGCCATCAGTATTAAAAAATCCAGCTGGGTTTGATTACGGAAGATATCTTAAAGCCAGAAATGTTTATGCAGTGATGTATGTCAAAAATCCAGAATATATTCAATATCTTGGTAAAGGTGAAAGCGGCTGGCTAACCCAATTTGCGCTAAAATTGAAACGAAGATTCCTATTAACTATAAGAAAAACAATGCCGTATCCTTACTCGGCATTTTTAGGTGGTGTTTCGCTCGGTTCCCGTGGTGGTGTGCCTGATAAAGTAAAATACGAATTCCGCGCAACTGGCGTCGCACATGTGCTCGCAGTTAGCGGACTCCATGTTGGGTTCGTCCATATTTTGCTGTTGATGCTATGCCGGGTTTTTAAGGTGCCTAAAAAACCTACCTGGTTTGTAGTCGTTTTCGGATTGTTAATTTTTACAATAATTACCGGCGCATCACCCGCAACACGCCGTGCCGCATTGATGTCATCAATAGGTCAGTTCGCGTATACTTTCGGCGGGTTCGGAATGCGAATGTCAACCGTGATTACAATACCAGTCGCTGCATTTATCATTTTGTTTTTTGACCCGCTGATGCTGCCTGATGGCTCGTTTGTGTTGTCATTTATGGCTGTATGGTCTCTGGCACATATATCTCGTCCTGTAGAAGATGTATGCAGATTTTTAATGCGTGGCTGGTCGTTTCTGGTAATACTGTTGTGGATTTTGCTCTCTACAGGGCTCGCAGTAACCAACCCGGATATTTTTGTGAATAAAAATTTTCTGTCAGGATTCCTGATTCTATTAGGTTTATCAGTAGTCGGAACAAAAATTTTGAACAACAAATATCCACTCAAAAATTTTGATTTCCAATCTCTGCCGAAACCGTTTGTTGTATTCACATATTCTCAAATTGCTATACAGATTGGGATGATGTGGCCGCTTTCAGCTGTATATTTTAAACAGTTCCCAATCGCAGGTGTCTATGCAAATTATATCGCTATACCATTAATTGGCTACATAGTTCAGTTAGGACTGATTGCCGATTTGTTTGAACTCGTATTTTCAGCAGTTGGGCTATCAGCGCTCGGCTTAAAAATAGCATTCTTGATAAACTCTACAAACTACCTTTGTTCTAAACTGTTTATGGATATGGCGCATTTTTTTGCCGTCCGATTCCCATACCCGTTTGTTGAAATACCAACACCAATAGAACTTGTTTTGTATTATATCGCTGTCTTGATTTTTGTGATGTATAAGCCGGTTTTTTATCTGTTAGAAGGTGCGTATTATCAACTAAAAGATATCCTTTCTGTACCAGAATTAAGAAAAAAAATATGTTACGGGCTTGTTGTATCTGCTGTTATCGGGCTGGTAATATATTTTAATTTTTCAATTAGTCCAATTGGACTAATTGAAAAATTACAGGTTACATTCTTTGATGCTACATTCGGCTCATCTGTGATTATTCAGACACCACAAGGCAAAAATATACTGATTGATGGTGGCACAGGTGGTGGTAACTGGAATTTTGGCACTTCAACAATTCTGCCTACTTTTTCTAAATATAAAATCAGAAAACTTGACCGATTGATTCTGACATCGCTTGAAACCGGCCATATCGGCGGGCTCCCCGCAGTTATTGAAAAAACACCGATAGCTGAAATCTGGAGTGTATTAGACCCCCAAAAAAGTTCACTTGAAAACACATATTCGGAATTTTTATCAGCAGTCGGTGATTGGAAACTGCAACTTGCACCATTTAATAAAAAAACCAGCCAGTTCTACACAGATTATTACGAGTTCTTAAAAACAATTTGTAAAAATTCAAACAAAAACCTGCCACAAAAACATTTTCATGCTTCCGCTGGTAAAATAATCTATCAGGAACAAAACCTAAAACTTTTTGCATTATGGCCACCTGCTACTGGATTTCAATCAGCAGATGATATTACTAGTAACAATTCAGTTGTGCTACGACTTGTATACGGCAAAATCTCGTTTCTGTTCACATCAAATATAAAACGGGATGCAGAATGGGCTTTGATTGATGCCGCATCCGATACATTAAAATCAACAGTTTTGCTGGTGCCTTCACACGGTGATAAATACGCATCAACAAATGAGTTCATAAGAGCGGTCTCGCCTGAACTTGTGATATTGCAGTTCGGCTATCTGAAAGGCAGCAGTTTCTATGAATCTGAACTAACCCCAACACTCAAACGATACGCAGTTTGTATCAGTAGCAGTAATTTCTGTCGGACGGATACATCAGGTAGCGTGGTTGCTATTACTGATGGTGAAAAATATAATTTTACAACTAAACTCGGTATTACTGGTTTCGGTGTCGCATCTATAGAAAGTGAAACAAGTAATGGTGAAAGTTTGAACATAGAACTCCAATAAATTAAAATGTGAACCTTAATAAATTCACAGTTAAATCACAGGAAGCACTTGCAGAAGCGCAGGCGGTTGCAGAGGAACATCACAACCAGCAACTTACTGATTTGCATCTACTTTTTGCATTGATTGAACAAAGCGACGGAATAGTTCCAGAAATTTTACAAAAACTTTCAGTTGACATTTTGCATCTAAAAAAAGAGGTTGAAAAAGAAATTGAAAAACTGGCAAGAGTAAATGGCTGCGGTCAGAATTATTATTTGTCTAATGAACTTGCCAGAATAATTTCTGAAGCAAAATTAGAAGCAGATGCATTAAAAGACGAGTTCATATCAACCGAGCATCTTTTTCTTGCGATTTCAGAATCAAATACGAAATCAAAAGAGATAATTTTCAGATACGGCATAACAAAAGAAAAGATACTTAAAACACTTGCTGAAATGAGAGGAAATATGAAAGTTACTGACCAGAATCCGGAAGATAAATATCAAGCGTTAGAAAAGTACACAAGAAATTTGACTGAACTGGCGAGAAAAGAGAAACTTGACCCTGTAATAGGCAGGGATGACGAAATCCGTCGGGTAATGCAGGTTTTATCACGCAGGACAAAAAACAATCCTGTTTTAATTGGTGAGCCCGGTGTTGGCAAAACCGCGATTGCAGAAGGGCTTGCTCGTCGGATTGTTGCAAGCGATGTGCCTGAGATGTTAAAAAACAGGCGAGTGCTTGCGTTAGATATGGGTGCATTAATTGCAGGTGCTAAATTTCGTGGCGAGTTTGAAGACCGGCTTAAAGCGGTACTAAAAGAAATTGTTGCCCGAGAAGGCGAGATAGTGCTTTTTATTGACGAAATTCATACGCTTGTAGGTGCCGGTGCGGCTGAAGGCGCAATTGATGCTGCGAATATTATGAAGCCGCTTCTTGCCAGAGGCGAACTCCGTTGTATTGGTGTGACAACATTAGACGAATACAGAAAACATATTGAAAAAGACGCAGCATTAGAACGAAGATTTCAACCAATAATAGTTCAGCCACCAACGGTAGATGATACAATTGCGATTTTAAGAGGGCTCAAGGAAAGATATGAGGTCCATCATGGTGTTAAAATCAAGGACGCTGCACTTGTTTCCGCAGCGGTCTTATCAAACAGATATGTTTCAGATAGATTCTTACCAGACAAAGCGATTGACTTGATGGATGAAGCATCCTCGCGGTTGCGGATTGAAATTGATTCAATGCCGTCGGAACTTGACGATTTAGAACGAAAAATCAGGCAGTTAGAAATTGAACGGCAGGGGCTTCTGAAAGAAAAATCAAAGACGGAAGAAGTAGGTGTGGTAAATAAAAAACTTGACGAATTAAAAGAAGAACGAGACCAATTTTCTAAACAATGGCAGAAAGAAAAAGAAGTAATCACAAAAATTCGTGAACTCAAGCAGGGAATAGAAAAAACAAAAATAGAAGAACAACAAGCAGAACGAGTTGGCGATTTAGGGAAGGTGGCGGAATTGCGGTATGGTAAGATACGCGAATTACAGAAACAGTTAGATGATGAAAACAAAAAACTGCAAGAAATCCAGAAAAATCAAAAACTGCTAAAAGAAGAAGTTGACGAAGAAGATATCGCAGAGGTTGTTTCAAAGTGGACCGGTATCCCCGTCTCAAAAATGCTTGAAACAGAAACACAGAAACTTTTAAGAATGGAAGAAGCGCTCAAGAGACGGGTTATCGGACAGGACGATGCGATTGTTGCTATTTCAAACGCAATCAGACGTTCAAGAAGCGGTCTTTCAGAGCCAAATAGACCAATCGGCTCGTTTATATTTTTAGGTCCTACAGGTGTAGGCAAAACGGAACTCGCTCGTGCACTTGCCGAATTCCTATTCAACGACGAAAAAAATATGGTTCGTATTGATATGTCTGAATATATGGAAAAGCATACGGTTGCGCGGCTTGTTGGTGCGCCACCAGGATATGTCGGCTATGAAGAAGGCGGGCAGTTAACAGAAACAATCCGGCGGAAACCGTATTCAGTGATACTTTTTGACGAGATAGAGAAAGCACACCCTGATGTGTTCAATCTGCTATTACAGATACTTGAAGATGGTCGGCTTACAGATGGTCATGGTAGAACCGTTGACTTCAGAAATACTGTAATTATTATGACATCTAATTTAGGCACAGAGTTTTATCAAAAAACAGTCTCACAGGTTCTGGAGTTTATGGAAAAAGAAATCAAAGAGAAACTACTCGCTGTTTTGAAACAATACTTTCGGCCTGAGTTTTTGAACCGGATAGATGAAGTTATTATATTTCATTATCTTACAATTGAGCATATCAAAAAAATTGTTGACTTGCAGATAGAACTCGTGAATAAACGGCTTGCTGATAAAAAAATTACAGTTGAACTCACCAACAAAGCGAAAGAGTTTTTAGCGAGTATCGGGTTTGACCCTGTGTATGGTGCCCGTCCGTTAAAAAGAACCATACAGCGAGAGATAGTTGATATATTGAGCCAGAAAGTGTTATCTAACGAGATAAAAGAAGACAGTAAAATAGTCGTTGATAAACCTGCGAAATCTGAGAGAGTTGAATTCAAAGTAAAATAAAAAAAAGTAATGGTAAAAAAAATTTTGAAAAAAATACGATACTTGCTGTTATTAATTTTTATCTTTTCTAATTCGTTATCTTGCATTTTCCCGCAAAACAATGAATTCGGCAATAAAACATCTTCAAAACGAGTACTTATTGTATCTGAGAAAAGCCGGTTTAGCGACCCGGTGATTTCCAAAGTTATAGGTATGCTGCTGAAAGACGGTTGCTATATTCTATTAAGTAACACCAAAAAACTTACTGATGCTAAAACCCAGGAATTCGGTGCTGTAATTTTAGTTAATGAAGTGAAACCAAAACAGAAAAGCCGGCGAGTAAAAGTATTTTTGAGTCAGCAGGAACAAAAAAAAATTATACTGCTTAATGCAGTTGGGAATGACTACTGGAAGGGTAGTGGTGGCGGCGGTGACAGTGTAGGAAAGCAGATAGATAATTCCGGCAAAATAGCAAACAGTTTAGTTACCAAAGTTCGCCAGTTCCTGAAAAAAATGGGGCCGGAGGAAAATCATTGAACTTTCTTTTGACGGGATTAACAGGATTTTATTTTTTGCACTGAATTTCACAGAAACTCACAGAGTATTCTATTAAGTTTTTTGCTTTCAGTGTTATTCTGTGTATTTCTGTGGCTGTCTTTTTATCCTGTAAATCCTGTCAGAGTCTTTTAAAAAAATACTATGAAAGCGATGGTATTAAAACAATGCTGTGATCTCAACAAAAACAAGAAACCACTGGAACTAATGAAATTGCCAAAACCTGTTCCTAAAGAGAATGAAATTTTAGTAAAGGTTTCAGTATGTGGGGTTTGTCATACAGAATTAGATGAGATTGAAGGCAGAACACCGCCACTTAAATTCCCGATTGTTTTAGGTCATCAGGTTGTCGGTAATATAGAGCAAATGTGTAATATTACACAAATGAGTAATATAGCAGAAAGATTTAAAGTTTTAAGAATTGGAAAACGAGTAGACGGGTTTGCACTGCTGGAAATACTATTAGCCGCAGTTATTGTGGTAGTTTTATACTATTTTGTTTCCAGGATTTAGTTCAAAAAGCCGTCACTTGATAAACAGGCGGAACAAACACTGACAGAACAGAATATAAGTACCAGCAGTTATCCAGGGATGATAAAAGATGTACAACAGCAGATAAATGAGTTTAACACTGAAGCCCAAGAAAGACAAAAACAAATTGAAAGTGGAGTAGAAGGAACAGAACAACAACTTGACAATCCTTAATTTTTAAATATAATCTATTATGGTAATAGGTAAGTTTTGCTGAAATTTGTAGGCGTGAACTTTATACCCGACTTTCCGCCGGAGACGGATACGCCTGTGGCATGACAGTCGGCAAAAAAAAGATTCTGACAGGATTCACAGGATAAAAGAATCAAAAATCCTGTTAATCCTGTCAAAGGCACACATGCAAATAACTATTGAAAATATTGAAAAATCATATGGTCGGCATAGAGTCATAAACGGGCTCTCGTTAAATATGCATAACGCTGAAATCGTCGGTCTGTTGGGTCCTAATGGTGCTGGTAAAACTACCACATTTCATATCATTGTCGGTTTAATAAAAGCGGATTCAGGCGATATTTTTTTTAATTCTGAGAATATTACTAATCTCGCAGTTCATCAGCGTGCCCGTCGGGGGCTTGTCTATCTAGCGCAAGAATCGTCAGTTTTCAGAGGTTTAACAGTTCAAGGGAATATTCTATCAGTACTTGAAATGTTTGATTTAACTGACGAGGAACGCCAAGACCGCTGTGAAACATTGCTAAACCAGCTCAGCATATATCATTTGAAAGATAGATATCCACATACGCTTTCGGGCGGTGAACGACGGCGAACTGAAATCGCACGAGCATTAGCGATAAATCCAAAATTTATATTGCTTGACGAACCATTTGTCGGTATTGACCCTATTACAGTTACTGATATCCAGAATATAATAAAAGAACTTAAAAAATCAGGGATAGGGATTGTCTTAACTGACCACAATGTTCGTGAGGCATTAGAAATTATTGATAGAGCATACATAATTTACGATGGTAAAATTTTAATAGAAGGAACATCACAGCAACTTTTAGAAAGTGAAGAAGCACGAAAAATATATCTTGGCGAAAAATTCAGAATGTAAATTTCGGAGGACAAATGCTGGTTAACATCAGAGCAAAAAAACTGAAAGTTTCCGCAGTACTGGCTGACTATATCAAAACAAAAATATCAAAATCTGAGAAATACTTTTCAGGAATAAATAAAGTAGAAGTTTTTTTGAGTAAACAGAGATACCTGTATACAATGGAAGTAATCATTAGTATTACAGGACGGACAATAAAAATAAAACAACAGGCAGCTGATTTCTATTCAGCAGCCGATATAATATCTGATAAAATTGAACAACGGGTTAAAAAAGAAAAAGAAAAAATGAAATCACATAGGCAATCTGCCAACTTTTTAGCAGACAATAAGTATCTTCAATCAGAACAAATCTCGATTGACTTGAATAAAAGAAAAATTAAGCCAAGCAGTTCAAGTGTTGACGAGGCGATAGAAATTCTGGAAAGCAACAACTATTATACATGCTGGGTTTTTGTAAATAAAGATACCAAAAAACTATCCGTAATATATAAAAAATCGGATTCTAATTACGAATTGATAGAAATTATAGGAGGTTGAGCAGTATGAAAATTTTAGATTTTCTGTCTGAAAGTTGCGTGATAACGGAGTTAACAGGGAAAACAAAAAAAGAGGTAGTAACTGAACTCGTAGAGATACTTGCAAAGAAGAAACTGGTAAAAAACATTGATAAAACAGTAGAAGCGATTATGAAACGCGAGAGTACCGGCTCTACTGGTATAGGACAGGGTGTCGCAATACCACATGCAAAAAGCGAGGACATTACAAAAATAGTTGCTTCACTTGGGCTGTCTAAAACAGGAATTGATTTTGATTCGCTTGATGGCGAACCTGTATATATAATATTTCTGATGGTTGCCCCGCCGGAATCTATCAGTGAGCATCTTCAGGCAATTGCAAAAATTTCGCGTCTGTTGAAAGATAAATTTTTCCGACAATCACTCAGAGATGCTCAAACACCACAGGAAGTAATCAAGATAATAAAAGAAGAGGATGAACTATAAAGGCAAGTTAAAGGGCAAAGGTTAAAGGGTAAAATTTCTGGATATTATTTTAATTTATACCTTTAATTTTAACCTGATTTTATGATGGACAAAAGTATCACTATCAAGGAACTATTTGAAAAGAAAGAAACAGAATTTTTGCTTGAAATCGTTGCCGGTGCAGACGGTTTTCATAAAAAAATTACCGTTGCTGATATGAATCGGATGGGACTTGTATTAACCGGTTTTTTTGATTATTTTCCATATCAGCGTATTCAGGTTCTGGGGTTGAGTGAGATGACATATTTGAAATCACACGAAATTTCTAAACAGGTTTTTGACAGGATTTTTTCATATGAGATTCCAGCAATAGTGATAACGAGAAATTTAGATGTACCAAATGAGTTTATCCGGCTCTCAAAAGAACATAATATTCCATTACTGAAAAGTGCGTTAGAAACCGGGCGGTTTATAACAGAACTAACTTTGTTTCTTGAAGATGTGCTTGCGCCGTCAGTTGTGAAACACGGCGTGCTTATCAGTGTTTCAGGTATGGGTGTTCTGATTTTTGGCGACTCATCAATTGGGAAATCAGAATGCGCACTGGAACTTATAAAAAGAGGCCATGTGCTTGTTGCAGATGATGTTGTAGAAATTAAAAGGCGGCCTGGCGATATTCTCATCGGTTGCGGAGAAGAGCTTATCAGACATCATATGGAAATAAGAGGTATTGGAATTATTGATATACGGAATCTGTTTGGTATTTTTGCAGTTATGGACTCTATACAGATTGATTTAGTGGTTCAACTTGAACACTGGAAAGGTGAGAAAGAATACGAACGGTTAGGGTTAGAAGACAAGTTCACAGATATTTTAGGTGTTCGTGTGCCTGAGATAACAATACCTGTCAAACCCGGACGGAATCTTGCTGCACTGATAGAGATTGCTGCGATGAATCAGCGGTTAAAACTCAGAGGTTATCATGCAGCACAGGAATTAAACAAGCGGCTTATAGAGACAATGAAAGAAAAAAATAATCCCTAATAACGGCACCGAATAGGAACACCGAATAAACCATAATAAATATTCGGTCACATTTGGTAAACATTCGGTAAACATTTGCTAAACATTTGGGAGTGAGCGAAGCGAAAATGAAGACACAATTTTTTATAATCACAGGCATCTCAGGTGCTGGAAAAAGCCAGGCAATCAAATGTTTTGAAGATTTAGGCTTTTTTTGTGTGGATAATCTACCACTATTTTTACTTGAAAAGTTTGTATCACTTACTGTTGCCTCAAAAGAAACAAGATATAAAAAAATTGCACTTGGAATAGATATTAGAGAAGGTGAAAATCTTGCTGATTTCCCGAGAATTATTTCAGACCTTGCGATAAGACCTCAAATCGTATTTATTGATGCATCAAATGAGACGATTTTAAGGCGGTTCAGTGAAACCCGTAGAAAACATCCACTTGGCCGACTGGTGGCAGAAGCGATAAAAACAGAACGGGCGATACTATCAAATATAAAAGCACAGGCGTCAAAGGTAATAGATACTACGGAGTTGACACTTCAAGGGTTGAAAGAAACAATCGCAGGGTTGTTAAAAATTTCACAAAAAGAAGAGATGCGACTTACTGTGATTTCGTTTGGATACAAGTATGGCATCCCGTCAGATGCAGATATAGTTATGGATGTGCGGTTTTTAGCAAATCCAAATTATGTGGCAGAACTGAAGAATCGGACAGGGAACGAGAATAAAGTAAGAAACTATCTGCTGCATTTTAGCGATACCAAGAAGTTTATCAAACAATTTTTTAGTATGATTTCAGAAATTATCCCGAAATATATCAAAGAAGGAAAATCATATCTTACAATCGCGATTGGCTGTACAGGAGGGCGGCATCGTTCAGTAGTAATAGCAAACCAACTCAAAGAATATCTTGTGAAAAAAAAGTTCGCTGTGATATTAAAACACAGAGACATTGAAAAGACAGGTTAAAGGTTAAAGGGTAAAGGGTAAAATTTCTGGATTTTATTTTAATTTATACCTTTAATTTTAACCTTTTATTTATACTTTTTACCTGCCTTCATAGGGGGTTTTATGGCAAAAAATCCATCATCACCGATGGGCAGAAAAAAAGAAGAGGGAACAGGGCAGTTGTATATTGATACCGGCTATGCAATACCGGAAAGATATGATGAGGACCGGCTTGTGGTTTTACCAAGAGACCCGTACTGGATGTTTGCTTATTGGGATATAGCAGATAAGACAAAAGCAAAAGTCAGAAAAAAATACGGGCGGGATATTTTTGGACAATCCCAAACGGTTTTGCGTGTGTATGAAGTTTTGGGACAAAAATCGGTTATCAGCAAAGATATTCCTGCAGCAGTTGATACTCGGAACTGGTATATCAAAGTGGATTCTCCGGGTAAAAGCTGGTATGTTGAACTCGGCTTAAAAACAAAAGATGGGAAATATATTATGCTGTTGAGATCAAATACCATCTCGCTACCCGTTGGCAGAGTTTCCGATATCACAGATGAGCAGTGGATGCTTATCCGTGAAGATTTTGAGAAACTGCTAAAACTTTCAGGTGTTGATAGAATAGGTATCGGCTCGTTAGAGATGGCGAAGTTTTTAGCAAAACGCTGGGAATTTTTAGGGATGGTTTCATCCGGTGCGTTTTCAGGTATCTCATCACGTGGTTTCAAAATTCCACAGGTTGGTTTACGAAAATTTTGGCTTCTTGCAGATGCCGAGTTGATTGTTTACGGTGCGACAGAGCCAACTGCGAATATATCCGTGAATAACAAGCCGATAAAACTCAATCCAGATGGAACATTTTCTATACGGGTTGATTTTCCTGATGGTAAAAAAGAGTTTGTAATAAAAGCGGTTTCTGCTGATAAAATAGATACGAAAAAAATTACAATCACCGCAGACCGAAAGACAAAATAAGGAACGCAGATAGAAAACGCAGATGACCGCAGATGTTATCAGCGGTAATCAGCGTTTAAGAATCAGCGGTAATCAATGTTTATGGAAAAAGGGTATCTTTGTTTGGTGTTACATGCACACCTGCCGTATATTCGGCATCCGGAATATGACGATTTTTTAGAAGAGGACTGGCTGTTTGAGGCGCTCACAGAAACATATATTCCGCTTTTGGATATGTTTGAACGGCTGATTTTAGATGGTGTTGATTTCCGAATCACAATGTCATTAACACCTACATTATGCGGGATGTTTGCAGACGAACTTTTACAGAACAGATACCTTAAACATTTGGATAAACTTGTTGAACTTTCAGAACGCGAATTATCAAGATGCCGGAACCACCATCGGATATTTTACAACACGGCATTGATGTATAACCGAAAATTTAAAAAATGTCGTGAAGTTTTCAGCAGATATAAAAAAAATCTGCTTTCAGGTTTCAAGAAAATACAAGATGCTGGCAAACTGGAAATCATCACCTGCTGTGCTACTCACGGCTTCTTACCACTGATGGGCGATGACAGTGGTTGGAAATCTAAAAGCGCACAGATAAAAATCGCAGTCAGCGACTATACAGAAAAGTTCAAAAAGAAACCGAATGGGATATGGCTTGCAGAATGCGCCTACTATCCTGGTGATGATAAAATCTTAAAAGAAAACGGTATCCGCTATTTTTTTGTAGAAACACACGGTGTACTGTTTGGCACACCGAGACCACGCTGCGGTGTGTTTGCACCGGTTTACTGCCCGTCAGGTGTTGCCGCATTTGCACGAGATATGGAATCAGCACATCAGGTCTGGTCTGCTGAAATTGGCTATCCAGGCGATTACCGGTATCGCGAGTTTTATAGAGATATCGGCTATGACCTTAACTACGATTATATTAGCCCGTATCTACATTCCGACGGTATCAGACGAAATATCGGTATCAAGTATTACAAAATCACCGGGAATGTGCCACTCTCAAATAAACAGCCGTATAGTTATGATGATGCAAAAGAAGCCGCAGCAACCCATGCGGGCAATTTTATGTTTAACCGCGAAAAACAGGTTGAGTATTTGATTGACATAATCAAAAGGAAACCGATTGTTGTTTCTATGTATGATGCCGAGCTGTTCGGACACTGGTGGTATGAAGGTCCGGAGTTTCTTGAATTTTTGTTCAAGAAAATCTATTACGACCAGAAAACAATAAAAACAATCACACCGTCAGAATACCTGAAACGCTATCCAGATAATCAAGTGATTCAACCTTCTATGTCCAGTTGGGGTGATAAGGGCTACAACGAAGTCTGGCTCAATGGCTCAAATGACTGGATTTACCGGCATCTGCATAAAGCAGCCGAAAGAATGATTGAACTTGCTCAAGCGAATCCGGCTGCTACGGGCTTAACAAAACGGGCATTGAACCAATCAGCAAGAGAACTTGTGCTTGCGCAATCTTCTGACTGGGCGTTTATTATGACTACCGGCACAATGATTCCATATGCGCTTAAACGAACAAAAGACCATATATATAACTTCACAAAATTATATGAGCAGATAAAAAAGAACCAAATTGATGAACAGTTTTTAGTCTGGCTTGAGAATAAAAACAATATATTCCCGAATATAGATTACAAAGCATATCTGTAAAGGCAATTAAAAATTAAAAATTAAAAATTAAAAATGCTTTCTACCACAATTTTACATTTTGCATTTTACATTTTTAATTGATTCTATTATGGTTGGCGTAATTATTATCACGCATGGCGATTTTGGCGAGAAATTGCTTGAATCTGCACAGAATATAATAGGCACGCAACGGCTTGTGGCTGCAATATCAATCTCATATGCTGAAAGCCCTGCAGTTGTTAAAGAAAAACTTGAGAAACAACTTATGTCATCAAATCTTGCTGATGGCTGGCTTGTCTTGACTGATATGGTTGGCGGGACACCTTGTAATGTATGTATGACATTTGTTGAAAAATTAAAGGATAAATTGGCAGTCATAAGTGGTGTGAATATGTATATGCTGCTATCCGTATTCACACATCGTGAAATGCTGAACCTGACTGAACTCAAAAACAAAGTTATAGAAGATGCACAGGCATCAATAATGGATGTAAAAGAGAAGTTTCTTAAACTACACCCGAATAAGTGCACCGAATAGAGACACCGAATAACTATACCAAATTATTCGGTTGTATTCGGTATCATTCGGTTTTAATTTGGGTAGTAAGCGAAGCGGACAATGTCAATAGTCCTTATTAGAATTGATGACCGACTCATACACGGTCAGGTGATAGAAGGCTGGCTTAAAACGATTCGTGTGGATAGAATACTTGTAGCAAGCGATGAGGTTGCTAAAGATGAGCTGCAGAAACAACTTATGGCAATTGCAATCCCGGAAGATGTAAAACTGACAATTACAGGGATTGATGATTCAGTAAAAATTATCAATGATGGACATAGTACAAAAGAACGAATACTTGTGCTTGTGCCAGATATTCAGAGTGTATTAAGAATGGCAGAACAAAATGTGGATATAGAATCTGTGAATCTTGGCGGACTTCATTGGTCTGAAGGTAAAAAGCAGTATCTGAAATCGGTCTCGCTTGACGAACAGGATATCGGGCATTTAGAAGAAATAAAAAAAAAAGGGATTGAAATAGAAGCTCGCGCATTGCCAATGGACGACCGGATAGATATATTAAAGTTGATAGAAGAACAATCCGGCAAAAAATAAATGAACAAAAATATTGCCTGTTCTGGAAGTTTCTGTTTTGTGCTACATAGCCACTTGCCTTTTGTTAAGAAAGCAGGTGTATGGCCGTTTGGTGAAGAGTGGCTATTAGAAGGGATGCTGGAGACATATATCCCGCTTTTAGATATTTTATACGAACTGAAAGAACAAAAAATACCATACAGGATAGTTATCGGTATAACACCGGTGTTAGCGGAGCAGTTAGCAGATGAATATTTCTTGAAACGGTTTGAAGAATTTATGTCTGCTAAAATACAGCGTGCATCGTTTGATATTGACAAATTTTCAGCAAGACATCAACCTGAGTACAGGCAACTATCAGAATTTTATAAAAATAATTTTGTAAAAATACTGGATAATTTTCATAATAAATATAATAGAAATATCATTACAGCGTTTAAGAAACTGCAGGATGATGGCAATATAGAAATTATAACATCAGCTGCCACACACGGCTATCTGCCACTTCTGTCAAGAAATTCATCAGTATATGCACAGTTAAAAATCGGGATTGATACATACCGAAAACATTTTGGCAGAAAACCAAAAGGAATCTGGCTACCAGAATGCGCCTACCGAGGTGGGCAAATTGTTCATATCACAAAAAACGAGTCGTATTACAGACCATCTATAGACGAATTGCTCGCTTCACTCGGTATTGAATATTTTATTGTGGATAGTCATGCGATAGAAGGTGGTGAAGCGTATTGGGGCGGGAAACGAAGCGGGATTTATGGCGAGATAAAAGCACCTGCAGTTGACTATACTAAAAAAACAGGCCGGAATACAGCTATCCCGTATCTTACAAAATCAGGTGTTGTCGCATTCGGCCGAAACAGAGAAACAGGGCTGTTAGTATGGTCTGGTGAATACGGTTATCCAGGTGATGGCAACTATCGTGAGTTTCATAAAAAGGATTATGATTCCGGGTTACAGTACTGGAAAATAACCTCTACAAAAATAGATTTAGGATTAAAAGAAATTTATCAGTATCAAAATACGGTTTGCAGAATTAACGAAAATGCAGACCATTTTAATACTGTGGTTGAACGAATCCTTGCAGATTACAACAAATCTACTAATGAGTTTGGAATGGTTATTTCACCATATGATACTGAACTGTTCGGGCACTGGTGGTTTGAAGGGATAGAATGGCTGAAACAGGTACTTATTAAGACATCTAAAAATCCAACAATCTCGTTGATGACACCATCAGAATATCTCCAAAAATATCCACCAAAATTGGTTGCTGAACTGCCGGAATCTTCATGGGGTGATGGCGGTGGGCATTATGTATGGTTTAACGATGAGACAAAATGGATGTGGCCTTATATTCACGATGCAGAAGTTCAAATGGAAGATATAGTCCAAAAATTTATACACGGTGATGTTTCAACAAATACAACCCGAGCACTCAATCAATCAGCACGCGAGTTGCTACTGTTACAATCGTCTGACTGGCCGTTTCTTATTACTACAAAACAGGCAAAAGAATACGCAGCAGAACGGTTCCTTCAACACTATAATCGGTTCTGCCGACTTGTCTCTGGCTTGAAAGAAGGGGGAGGGATGGGGGGTAGAACTGAATCTGCAGAATTTCTCGGGTTTTTAACTGAGATTGAAGAAATAGATAGTGTATTCACAGAAATTGATTACAGAAAATTTGCTCGTCGTGAACCACCGGCAAGACGCAGATGATCACAGATAGAAACGCAGATGACCGCAGATAAAATCAGCGGTAATCAGCGTTCTCAAAAAATGAAAAAAATAAATTTTATTTTTGGTGTCCACAATCACCAGCCAATTGGGAATTTTGATAATGTGTTTGAACATGCGGTGAAACAGGCATATCAGCCGTTTCTGGATGTTATAGAAAAACATCCGACAATAAAAATCGTGTTTCATTATACCGGCTGCCTTATTGATTGGCTTGAAGAACATAAACCAGAAATTCTTGTCCGATTACAAAAACTTATTGAAAACAAACAGGCAGAAATATTGACTGGTGGCTACTACGAACCAATACTACCAGTAATTCCTGATAGAGATAAACTCGGGCAGATAGCAAAACTTACAGATTATATAAAAAATAAATTCGCATTTACACCCAAAGGACTGTGGCTGGCAGAACGGGTTTGGGAACCATCACTTGCAAAGATATTGAACGAGGCAGGTGTTGAATTTGTTGTGCTGGATGATGCACATTTTTTAGCAAGTGGGATTGACGAAAAAAAGTTGCGTGGCTATTTTGTTACCGAAGAACAAGGTGTTCAACTCAAAATCTTTCCAATCAATCAGAAATTAAGATACCTGACACCATTCGCATTACCTGAAGAGTCAATAAAGTATCTGCAAAATGAGATAACTGACGACCCTTCAACACTGCTGGTGATGGCAGATGATGGCGAAAAATTCGGGCTCTGGCCTGATACCTACAAAACCTGTTATGAAAAAAAATGGCTTGAAAAATTTTTTACAATGTTAGAACAAAATGCTGACTGGCTCACAACAACGACTTTCTCTGAATATCTAAATCAATTCCCAGCAGCAGATAGAATCTATCTGCCAACCGCATCCTATTTTGAAATGTCTGAATGGTCGCTACCAGCGAAATCGCAGGTTGATTTTCAAGCGTTAGCAAAAAATGCAGATAATAACTTAAAACGATTCCTAAAAGGCGGTATCTGGCGTAACTTTTTAACAAAATATCCGGAATCAAATAATATGCATAAAAAAATGCTGTATGTGAGTGAAAAGATTCGGCAGATAAGCAGGATAGCGGATAAGCAGGTAAGTAATAAAAACAGCAGTTCGCTTAACCGCTCAACCGCTCAACCGCTCAATCATCTGTATAAAGCACAGTGTAACTGCGCATACTGGCATGGTATTTTCGGTGGATTATATCTTCCACATCTGCGTTACGCCGTCTACAAAAACCTGATAGAAGCAGAACAGAAGTCAGAAGTCAGAAGTCAGAAGTCAGAAGTGGAAATTGTTGATTTTGATAAGGATAGTTATGATGAAATAATTATGTCATCCAAAAATTTTAATATCTATGTAAAACCTTCATATGGTGGTGCAGTTTTTGAGTTAGATTTTAAGCCGTTGCATAACTCCCCTATAAATCTTACCAATATACTCACAAGACGATATGAAGCGTATCATAAAAAAATAGACCTCGCAGTCGTAAAAAAAGTGGAGGAAGTGGGAGATAGTGAAACGGATGCAATACCATTGCCTGATATGGTTTTTGCAAAAGAAGAGGGCTTGAAAAATTATCTGAAATACGATTGGTACAATAGATATTCGTTATTAGACCATTTTCTGCATCCTGATACCACACTTGAAGCGTTTTCTAAATGTGAATATGGTGAGCAGGGCGATTTCATAATAGAGCCGTATAAGTTTGAACTCAAAAAAAAGGGGGGTGTGGCTGTAATACTTGAAAGAAACGGTAGTGTCTGGTGTAACAACAAAAAATATCCTGTTCGTGTTGTAAAAACAATAAAACCATCTATAAAAAATACTATATCGGTTGATTATAAAATAAAAAATCTGGCTGATGAAAGCATATCGCTCTGGTTTGGCTCGGAGTTCAATATCTCATTCTCAGAACCTGAAGTAGAGAATTTAGTTTCCCCATCCACCCCATCCCCCCCCTCAAAAAAGTTTGTTGTAAAAGATAACGGCTATAATTTTATGCTTTTGTTTGAATTTTCAGACGAATGTGAAATATGGTCTTTCCCAGTTTATACCGTCTCATTGTCTGAAGCAGGGTTTGAAAAAATGTATCAGCAAACTGCAATATTCCCAAATTGGAAATTTACACTGTTGCCAAAAACAACCTTGCAGACCAGTTTCAAACTTACAGTCTCAAATTTTAACCTTTGACCTTTAACCTTTAACTTGCAGTATTGAAATGGATTTTATACCGATTCTCAAAATTGCTGCTGTTGGCTCATTACTAAGTTTAGATGCGACTGTCATCGGGCAGTTTATGGTTTCTCGTCCGATAGTTGCTGGACCTGTTATAGGCTGGTTCTGTGGTGATATTAAAACAGGTCTGCTTGTTGGTGTCTTAATAGAACTTTTATGGATAGGCGTAGTGCCAGTTGGTGTTGGCGTCCCGCCGGATTCAACTATTGTCTCAATTGTAGCAACTGCGCTTTCGTGTAATAAAACAGATACAGAATTAGCATTAGCGATAATTCTGGCAGTCCCGCTTGGGATAATTTTCAAACGGCTGGATATTATGCATAGAAAATATAACAGGGTTTTCCTGCCTGTTGTAGAAAACGGGCTTTATCACGAAAAGTATTATTTATTAACTGTGGTTATATGGTTGAGTATTTTTTTTACTTTTGTAAAAGGTTTTTTATCGTTAATTATTTCAATTTTGTTGTTACAGATTGTTCTGAATTATATACTGCCAGTTGTTATTTCACAGATAGAAATCGTTTCAGGATTAAAAATATTTTTGCTACTGCTGCCTGTGTTAGGATTGAGTTCGTTTTTAGCAGGTTTTGTTAAATGAAAAAATGTAGTGTTATAAAAACTTTCTTTCGGTCACTGCTGTTACAGGCAGTTTGGAATTTTGAACGAATGCAAAATGTCGGGTTTCTGTATTCAATTTTACCGTGTCTGAAAGATATCTATAAAGCCGATAAGAACCAGCTTAAAAATTCGGTATTAAGACATTTTGAGTTTTTTAATACACACCCGTATATCGCGAATACAATTATGGCTATTATAATTTCGTTAGAAAACGAAAAAAATATAGATGATAATCTAAAATCCCAACATATCAAATCGCTAAAACTACATTTAGGCGGCCCACTTGCCGCAGTTGGTGATACACTGTTCTGGGCACGAGTCAGACCGCTGTGTGCACTAATAGCGATTGCCTGTTTTTTTGGTAAAGATGAATCGCTTACTAACTTTGCCACCCCATTCCCCCCCTGTATACCGGCAGTTATTTTTCTTGTGTTATACAATATCCTGCATATTTTTTTCAGAACTTTCGGGTTCTGGATAGGATTAAAATACAAAACAGGACTTGTTAAAATTATTAGTAGTTTTAAGTTCGACAAAGTCTCAAAAGTTTTGCAGATTATCGGGCTTGTTATAGGAGTTTTTGTTTTGCTCAGGTATCTTATGCTGACTGAAGAGTACTTGTTAGGGTTGACTGTATTTGGTATTACATTTATTTTGATAAGAAATAATATTTCTGTAACCAAAGTTTTCTGTGGGTTGGTTATTGTAAGTATAATTCTGGCTTATTGCCAATTTTTATGATAGATAAAACGCTAAAAATAAAAAATAAACTTGGACTGCATGCGCGACCTGCATCACTGTTTGTCCAGACAACAGCAAGATTTAACGCAACTGTAAAAGTTATCAAAGACGGTCAGGAGATTGACGGGAAATCTATCATGGGCTTGATGATGCTTGCAGCTGGGCTCGGTTCTGAACTCCATATTTTAGCAGACGGGGCTGACGAATCAGAGTTAATAACTGCACTTGAACAATTGATAGACCGAAAATTTGATGAAGAATAAAAAAGGCAGGTTAAAGGTAAAAGGTTAAAGGTAAAAGGTTAAAGGTAAAAGGTTAAAGGTTAAAATTTTTGGATTTTATTTTTATTTTAATTTACACCTTTAATTTTAACCTCTCTGAAGGAGATTCTATGTTATACAAAGGGATTGCAGCATCGCCGGGGATTGCGATTGGCAAAGCGGTTCTTATTAGTGAGGATGTGTTATACGCAGTTAAACGGACAGTTGCCAAAGAGGATATAAAAAAAGAGGTTGATAGGTTCAAAAAAGCAATCACTGATACCAAAGCAGATATAGAGAAAACGAAACACGAAGCGGTAAAACATCTCGGCAAAAAACATATCAAACTGTTTGATGCATACCTGTTTATTGCAGACGACCCGCTTATTAAAGAAGAGGTTGTTGCTGAAATTAGCACCCAAAAAGTCAATGCCGAGTATGCACTGCAGGTTATTTTAGAAAAGTATTCAAAAGTTTTTGAACAGGTAAAAGATGAGTATTTCAGAGAACGTGGTAAAGATATTTTTGAAGTTGGCAGACGAATTATGAAACATTTAACAGGTACTCACCGAAAAACTATCAGCGAGATTGATAAAAACTCTATTGTCTTTGCAAATAATCTGACACCAACAGACACTATAGCAATCAAAGCAGAAAATGTAATCGGGTTTGCAACAAATATTGGCGGTAAAACTTCGCATACTGCGATTATGGCGCAAGCAATGGAAATCCCAGCAGTTGTCGGAATGAAAGATATTACACATTATGTTAGAGACGGTAATATCGTAATTGTTGATGGCATAGAAGGTGTTGTTATTCTTGAGCCTGACAAAGATACGCTTGTTAATTACAGAAGAAGGCAGGAGATCTATAATACCGAAATAAAAGAATTAGCGCAGTTTGTGAACCTGCCGGCTGTCACTTTAGACGATAAAAAAATTGTTGTTGCCGCAAATATTGAAATCCCGGAAGAAATAAGGTCAGTAATTACACACGGTGCGGAAGGTATCGGGCTTTTTAGAACGGAATATCTGTATATTAATCGGGACGAACTGCCATCAGAAGAAGAGCAATTAGCATCTTACAGAACTGTTGTAGAGAAAGTATTCCCGAATCCTGTGATTATTAGAACAATAGATTTAGGTGGTGATAAACTATTACCGCAGCTTCAGGTATCAGAAGAACGGAATCCGTTTCTGGGTTTGCGGGCAATACGGTTCTGTCTGAAACATCCGGAGATTTTTAAGATACAATTAAGAGCAATTTTAAGAGCATCTGTATACGGGAATGTGAAAATGATGTATCCGATGATTTCAGGGATTGATGAACTCCGCGCTGCAAATGTTATACTAAACGAAGTAAAACAGGAGTTGAGAAATAAATCTATGCAATCTCCCCTTCAATCTCCCCCATTTGATGAGAATATGGAAGTTGGTATTATGATTGAGATACCATCTGCGGCATTAACGGTAGACCTGCTTGCAAAAGAAGCAGATTTCTTGTCAATTGGTACAAATGATTTAATTCAATACACACTTGCGGTGGATAGAGTTAATGAGCATGTAACACATCTTTACGAACCACTGCATCTGTCTGTTTTACGACTGTTAAAAAATATAATAGACGCTGGTAAAAAAGCAGGAAAATGGGTTTCTATGTGTGGCGAGATGGCAGCAGATTCATTGTATACCGAGATACTTTTAGGTTTAGGGCTTGAACATTTCAGCGTAGCATCTACATCGGTTTTAAAGATAAAAAAAGAGATACGACATACCAATTTTTCAGAAGCCCAAAAAATAATTGACAAGATTCTAACTGAAGCCAGCCGCGAACTGCTTATCAAAAAAGTGAAACAAAAAAAACAACATTAATGAACATCCGCAATTTTTCTATTATTGCACATATTGACCATGGTAAATCTACACTTGCCGACCGAATTTTAGAGTTCACATCTGCAATTCCTATCTCACATAAAGAACAGGTTTTAGATGCGATGGATTTAGAACGAGAACGCGGTATCACAATAAAAGCAAAAGCAGTCCGCTTAAACTATACCGCTACCGACGGGCAGTTATGGCAACTAAATCTTATAGATACACCAGGTCATGTTGATTTTACATATGAGGTTTCCCGCGCACTCGCTGCCTGTGAGGGCTGTCTGTTGGTGGTTGACGCCTCGCAAGGTGTTGAAGCACAAACGCTATCTAATTACGAACTTGCCCGACAACATAACTTAAAAATTGTCACTGTAATTAATAAAATTGACTTAAAGCAAGCGGATGTTGTGAATACACAGAAACAGATAGAAAAGGTACTAAAAATAACCGAAAAACCGATTCTTGTTTCTGCCAAACAAAATATCGGTATAACCGAAGTTGTAGATGCAATAATTCATACAATACCTGCACCGGTTAATGAAGCCAAAAAGCCACTTAAAGCGTTGGTGTTTGATTCACACTATGATTTATTCAGAGGCGTAATCATTTATATTCGCGTTTTTGATGGCGAGATTTTTGCTAATAAAAAAGTGATGCTGTTTTCAAACAGCGAAAAATTTGATGTAGAAGAAGTCGGTTTTTTTCAACTCCAAAACCCATCAAGCCCTGCAGCCCGAAAAATTACAGATAAACTTTCTACTGGCGAGGTTGGTTATGTAATTTTAGGTATCAAAGATATACATAAAATAAAAATCGGCGATACTATTACGGAATCTGAAAAGCCAACACAACAGCCACATCCGGGTTTCAAAGAGTTAAAGCCGTTTGTATTCTGCGGACTTTTTCCGGTTCAACCCGGTGATTATGATGCACTCACAAAAGCAATGGGGAAACTGCATTTAGAGGACTCGTCTTTTTTTTATCAGCCGGAAACATCCGTTGCGCTTGGTTTCGGCTATAGATGCGGCTTCCTGGGGCTTCTGCATATGGATATAGTAAAAGAACGGCTACAGCGAGAGTTCAATCTCAATCTTATCATAACCGCACCGAATGTCAAATACAGAATAAAGACAATAGAATCTCGTCCGTCATTGCAAGCCACCGACGACTTTTTGGGAAAAACAGCCTCAATAATAGAAATTGATAATCCATCAAAATTTCCTGAAAAACAGTTTATAGAAAAAATTTATGAGCCGTATATTCTTGCAACGATTATCCTGCCTCAACAATTCGTTGGGAATGTGATGGCACTCTGTGAAAATCGGCGTGCTGATTTCTTGGATATGACATATATCACCGAAGATAAAGTCAAACTGGTTTATAAGATGCCACTTGCTGAGGTGATTGTAGATTTTTATGATAAACTTAAATCTGTATCTAGCGGCTATGGCTCGTTTGATTACGAACTTGCCGAATATAAAGAATCTGAACTGGTTAAAGTAGATATTCTCGTGCACGATGAACCAATTGACGCATTGTCGTTTATTATACACCGGCAGAAAGCAGAATTTTATGCCCGAAAAATAACTGAAAAATTGAAACAACTGATACCCAGACAGTTATTTGAGGTGCCAATACAGGCGTCAATTTCAGGCAGAATTATTACCCGCGAAAATGTGCGTTCGTTAAGAAAGGATGTGATTGCCAAATGTTACGGTGGCGATATTACCCGAAAACGAAAACTGCTTGAAAAACAGAAAGAAGGCAAGAAAAAAATGAAACAGTTCGGTAATGTCTCAATCCCGCAAGATGCATTCCTCGCCGTCCTCAAACTTGATGGAGACGGAGGAAAATAAGAAAAAATAAACCGCAGAGATACAGAGATGGAAGATGTTTATTATATCTGACTTCAGTCAGCCCACTAAAGTGGGGATTAAGTTCATTTTTAATTTTTAATTTTTCATTTTTTGTATAATCAATCATAATGGAATATAAATCTGATTTTTTGATTATTGGGTCTGGTATTGCAGGGCTTTCTTTAGCACTTCGGCTTTACAAATACGGCTCTGTTTTTGTTATAACGAAAAGAGGCATTTTTGATACTAATACAACTGAAGCACAGGGTGGGATTGCCTGTGTTTGTCAGCAGGCTGATTCTTTTGAACAACATATTAACGATACAATTATTGCAGGTGCAGGGCTATGTAAAAAAGAGGTTGTAGAACTTGTTGTAAAACAGGCACCGCAGCGGCTAGCCGAACTTGAAGAATGGGGTGTGAAGTTTGATAAAACAATCGGGCTTGAGGGTGGGCATTCAAGAAGACGGGTTTTACATTCAACAGATAACACAGGAAAAGCAATAGAGACAGTGCTTGTCAGACAGGTTAAAAGAATGCCGAATATAAAAATTTTTGAGAACTTTGTTGCAGTTAATCTGATAAAAAAACGCGAAACAGACGCGAAAGAAAACGCGAAACAAACGCGAAAGAAAAAGTTTGATAGATGTTGGGGTGCGTATGTTTTGGACAAGAGGGCAGGTGTAGTAAAAACATTTCTGGCGCAGACAACGATTTTAGCAACAGGTGGTGCTGGTAAGGTTTATCTTTATACATCAAATCCAGATGTAGCGACTGGTGATGGAATTGCGATGGCTTATCGTGCTGGCTGTCGTGTTGCCAATTTAGAGTTTATGCAATTTCATCCGACCTGTCTTTATCATCCGGAAGCGAAATCGTTTTTAATCTCGGAGGCGCTCCGTGGTGAAGGTGCAGTTCTGGTAGATTCAAAATACAGAAGGTTTATGAAAAAATATCATCCTAAAAAGGAGTTAGCGCCGCGAGATATTGTTGCCAGAGCGATTGATTCGGAGTTAAAAAAATCAGGTGATGACTGTGTGTATCTTGATATTTCATTCAAGCAATCAAGTTTTCTTAAAACCAGATTCCCAACAATTTATAAAAAATGCCGCGCTTTTGGGATTGATATTACAAAAAAGCCGATACCTGTGGTGCCTGCTGCACATTATATCTGTGGCGGTGTGATGACGGATATCTACGGCCGAACAAATATTCGTAATCTTTACGCGATTGGCGAGGTTGCCTGTAGTGGTTTTCATGGTGCGAATCGGCTTGCGTCTAATTCGCTTTTAGAAGGGCTTGTGTTTTCTTACCTATCTGCGCAGAAAATTATCAACCAGAAAAAAGAAAAATTGCCGAAAGTCGCTACCTGGAAAACAGGTTATGCAACACATCCTGATGAAGCGATAGTCATTTCGCATAACTGGGATGAAATCAGACGGCTAATGTGGAACTATGTTGGGATTGTTCGGTCTAATAAACGATTGGAGAGAGCGCTGTCAAGAATAAAAAATCTCAAAAAAGAAATCAACCAGTACTATTGGGATTTTATCATTACACAGGATTTGATTGAACTGCGTAATATAGCTACCGTTGCAGAACTGATAATAAAATCAGCAATCACTCGCAAAGAATCACGCGGGCTTCATTACAATATTGACTATCCTGAAAAACTTCCAGAACCGAAAAATACAATTTTATAAGAAAATGAAACTTAAAGCAAACGCAAAAATAAATCTGTTTTTAGAAGTGTTAAATAAACGAAAAGACGGATATCATAATATAAGAACCGTTTTTCAAGAGATTTCATTGGCAGATGATATTTTTATTACAGAAAAACGCGAAACAGACGCGAAACAACACGCGAAACAGACACGAAACAACAATATGATAAAAATTTGCTGTGATAATCCTGAAATCCCGACAGACAAAAAAAATCTTGTGTATAAAGCTGCTATGTTGCTAAAAAAACAATTCAATATAAAAAAAGGTGTTGAGATAAAAATCAAAAAAAGAATCCCTGTTGGAGCAGGTTTAGGTGGTGGCTCGTCGGATGCTGCGGCGGTCTTAAAAGGACTTAACAGATTATGGGAACTTAATCTTACCAAAACTCAATTCATCAAAATTGCGAAACAAATTGGTGCGGATGTGCCGTTTTTTGTTCTTGGTGGTAGATGTTTTGGTGAAGGTATCGGTGATAAATTAACCCCGCTCAAAATCAAAAAAAAAGAATGGTATGTAATGGTTAAACCACAGTTTGATATTTCTACAAAATCTGCGTATTCATTGTTGACAAAATCCCAAAAAATTAGTAAAATTAACAAATTGGGTAATAGATTAGAAGATGTAATAATTCGTCATTATCCTGAAATAAAAAAAATTAAAGAAAAATTGATTAAATACGGTGCGGAATTTTCATTAATGTCCGGTAGTGGTAGTGGTGTTTTTGGTATTGTAAGAAATAAGAAGGAAGGCAACGAAATAAAAAATCAGCTAAAAAAAGACGGCTATACCGTCTGGCTGGTTCACACGGTAAAGGCAGGTAAAAGGCAAGTTAAAGGTTAAAGGTTAAAGGTTAAAGGTTAAAATTCTGGATTTTATTTTAATTTATACCTTTAATTTTAACCTGTCGTTAATTGGGGGTGCAACAATGGAGATTACAGAGGTACGGGTTTTTCTGCGGGATGAAGAGCGGTTAAGGGCATATGCGACGGTGACTTTTGACAACGCATTTGTAGTTAGGAATATGAAAATTGTCAAAGTCAATGACAAACTGATTGTATCTATGCCATCACGGAAAATGAGAGATGGGACACATAAAGATATAGCGCATCCGATAAATGCCGAAATGAGACAGAAGATAGAAAAAGCGGTTATGGATGCATATGAAAAGGAACTAAAAAATCCGCATCCGCTGAGACTGCGGGAAACAAAAAGCGAGTTTCCAGCAAAAGAAGAATGAAAATGAAACTAAAATCAGGGTGTATGGAGAAGTGTGTAGGGTGTAGAATAAAGTCATTTGCTATTGCCTGTATTTTTTTTACTATTGCCTATACCCTATACCCTATACCCTGCCTTTATGCGGCGCCGTCGGGCAATATCCAGCTTACAATTGCCTCACCTGACCCTGCTACTGCGGGTGAAAAAATCACATTTCAGGTAATTGCGTTAAATACCGGCAGTGAAAAATGGGCTGCTGACGAGTATTATTTAGAAGCCGAAATTTACGATACACAGAAGATATATATCAAAAAAACGGAAAGAGTTAAAGGCAAAGATGTCAACACTGGCGAGACAGTGCTTGTGTATATCCCGTTTGATGTGCCATCGTCATATTCTGGCGATTATTTTTATAAAATTACGCTGACACTGCAAGAGCAGCGAATAATAGTTTCAGAGTATTTAACATTCACAATAATTGAACTTGCCAAACCGCCTACACCAGAAAAACTGCCGGCTAAAATTAGTGTTGACGGGAATGCGATTCTAGCTTCTAAACTTGCAGTAAAAGAATATAAAACCTACGGCTCGTCAGTTAACTATACAAACTCGCTGAATCTAAATTTAGTTGGCAGCGTATACCAAACACCGGTCTCGTTAAATGTTTATGCGCTTTATACTAAAGATAACCACTTTGATTTAGACAATTTTCTGTTCAGTTATTACGGAAAATCAGTTCAGGTTGCGTTCGGTGATATTCAGCCGTCGTATAACTCGTTAGTATTATATGGTGCAGGTGTGCGTGGGTTAAATTTAGCTGGTATGAAACAGCGGTTCTCAACATCGGTTGTAGCAGCCGAATCACAAAAAAAACAGGAAGGCAGTGCTACAACTAAAACTAATGGCGTTTATGAAAGATACACATTCGGTGGACGAGCAAGTCAGGGCTTGGATATACTGAACTCTAGTATCGGCGTTTCATACATAGCGAGCCTAGATGACAAAAATTCAATTGATATACCTGGCACGACAAAACCTACCAAAAATAATGTTGCCGGGCTTGATGGTTATTTTGAACTTTTTAAGAATCTCAGTATAAAAAGTGAATATGCACAAGCACAATACTGGCAGGATATTTCGTCACAAGCTGTAAAAGATACCGGACTGAAATCTACGGTCTCAATACTCAATATCAAAAACTTTTCATTCACGAGTATATATTCCAGAATCTCGCCAGATTTTAATTCGCTCGGTGCACCATCGTCAACAAAAGATAAAGAATCATATGAAATATCAACCGGCTTTTCACGAACAGATATTGGTAATGTATCATTATATTTCAACAACTATCACGATAATATTAATAAAGACCCGAGCAAACAAACATCAACCCAGAATATAGGTAGTGTATCACTGACATTCTGTCGGACTAAATATCCGACATTAACACTTGGTTATTCTATGAATATCGCAAAAGGCGACCCAATCGCCGCACTGAATAATGAGACCCAAACACCATCCGTAGCAGTTTCACATAGTATAAAATTAACAACACTTTCTATCTCTGCCCAGCGGTCCAATTTTAACGATAAAACAGGTATCTCAAGTAATCTGAAAACGGATTCAGGCAATCTCTCAATTTCTACACGGTTGAAAGAAAAAATAACAGTTGCAACAGGCACCACATTTTCAAAAACATATAATTTAGCTACATCAACCGATACGACAACTACATCATATTCGCTAAACCTCAACTGGCTGAATATCATCCCATCAAAACTGTCCGCTGCGATGTGGGGTTCTTACACAGGTTCTGCAGATAAACCCAGACAATCCACTGACAACTCAAGTATGACCGGGACCATAGAGTTCACCTATAATATTCGTCAGAATCTTGCTGCAACAGTTGGCTATACCCGAACCGATTACAGCGATAAATTTACAGAAACAAATACATATAAAGAGAACTCAGGCAACATACGGTTTTCTATGAGTTTTTGAAACGCGCCAAACTGACGCGAAAAAAACGCGAAACAAAACGCGAAACAAAGATTTTGGAGGAAAACGTGAAACAGGTTAAAGATAATGTAGCCCCCGATTTTAATCGGGGGAAGGTTAAAAATTTGGTAAGGTTTGTTTTATCTGCGGGTATCTGCGTTGCTTATCTGTGTTCATCTGCGTTTTCACAAAAAGAAGTAAAAAGTCCGATTGAGACGAAAATTGCGATTGAGACGAATCTTGAAAGTCGGCTAAAAAAGGTGCTTACCGAGATTACAGGTACCGAAAAGATAGTTATTATCGTCAATGTAGAACTAATCAGCGAGAAAAAAGAGAAAGCACCTGCTAAAAAAGAAGATGAGATGATTTTACCAGGTGTGCCAATCAAAGAAACGCTTGCTGAAAAAAGAGTAGAATCAGTAATGATGTCTGCACTTGGCGAAGACACCCGAACGCTAATAAAGAAACTTTCAGTAACAATCATTCTGGATAAATCTGTCTCATCAGCAGTAGTTGAGATTGTAAAAAAAGTTTCTACAGGGCTTTTAGGTATTGTTCCTGAACGCGGTGATGAACTGAATATTCAGCAGATGAGTTTTCAGAAGAATGTGTTTTCGTGGGGTTCGCTTATTTATCCGCCGAATATCTATTGGATTTTTGGTATTCTTGCAGCAGTCGGTTTTACGCTAACAGTTTCACTATTTCTGTTCGGACCGTTTCAGAAATTTGCAAAAGACCTTGTTTCAGCCGCAGTCAGTTCCGCATCATCATTTAAGGAAAAAACAGCAGAAGCAACCGCTGGTTTTTCCGCCGGCGCTGTAATCCCTGAGATTGCTCAGCCAGCAGAAGTAAAAAAAGGATTAACATCCGAAGGTAAAGAGCCGCTTTTTTCGTTTATCAGCACTGAGAATCTTAAAGAACTTATTTTTCTTATTAAAAATGAGACCTCCAAAAATATAGCGACAGTTGTTAATTATCTTGCGCCAGAATTATCATCAAAAGTTTTGAGTGAACTTGCAGTTGACAAAAAGAAAGAGGTGATAACACTGCTTTCTAAGACGGAAGAGTTTGATGCAACTGATGTTGAAAAAATAGAGCGACAGTTAAGAACAAGGATTGACTATCTGGTTGGTGGCGAAGAGAAGATACAGCAGATTGTGAATAATGCAGACGAAAAAACACAGATAGAAATTATCAATGAACTCAAGACAAAAAACCCGCAACTTGCACAGAAAGTGGAGCGACAAATTATCCGGCTGGATATTCTGGCGATGCTGGATGTTGCAGGGGTTCAACTTGTAATCAAGCAGGTGGGGACTGCTGTATTCAGTCAGGTAATAAAAATACTGCCAGCCAATCAACAAGAAAAAATAGTTTCTGTTTTGCCATCAGGTGCTGCCACCAGGCTGAAACAGGAGATGGAATTAGGAAAACCACTAACACCGCAGCGGCTTGAAATAGAAAAAAAGCGGATTATAGATATTGTTCGTCGGCTGAAAGATAGAGGACTGATATAATAAAGGCAATTAAAAATTAAAAATTCAAAATTAAAAATTGTGGCAGATTGTTTTATTAAAATCTTTGACATAAATTTTTAATTTTACATTTTACATTTTTAATTGTTTTTTGTGAGGTAACTATGGACTTAATGACTTTATGTGGGATACTTGTTGGCGGTGGTGCTGTCTATTATGTTATGGTTCAAGGTAATATCGTTAATCTTCTTTTAGACATCAATGCTGCGATACTTGTATTCGGTGGAACATTTGGTGCGGCATTGCTTACATATCCTTGGAAAATAGTAAAAATTATCCCAAAAGCAATAACAATGATGATTTTTCCGCCTAAAAGAATTGGCAATGATATCGCGATAAAAACGATTGTTTCACTTGCTGAGAAATCAAAACGGGAAGGGATTGAAAAATTACAGGAAGATATTCCAAAATTAGAAACGCCATTTTTAAAAGAGGCACTGCAAATGGTAGTTGATGGTTTAGAAACGGAACTCATCAAAGAAAAACTTGAGAAGGAACTTTCACTAATCCGTCAGCGACACCATCAGGTTGCATCTATTTTTCGTTCAATGGGCGCATATGCACCTATTTTTGGATTGTTAGGCACACTTATCGGCGTTGTTCAGGTTTTACGAAATTTGCAAGATGCACAATCAATGGGTGCGGCGATGGCGATAGCGGTCACCACGACATTTTATGGGATTTTTGGCGCAAATTTTATATTTTTACCGATAGCAGGCAAACTTACAATTTATTCCGAAGATGAAATCACATTAAAAGAACTTTTAGCACGCGGTGTGTTGTCAATCCAGAAAGGTGATGTGCCGGTTGTTGTTCAGACGAAACTTGAAGCGTTTCTGGCGTATAAACTCCGCGGAAAAGAAACCGAAAAAAAGTAGTAAGTAGTAAGTGGTAAGTGGTTAGTTGTTAGTGGTTAGTAGTAAATGACTTTACTTCCCACTTCCTATTTGCTGGTGTTATTATGGCTGACCGACGAGAAACCGATTCACAGGAAGGCAATATCTGGACAACGGTATATTCAGATATGGTTACAAACCTGATGCTGTTCTTCCTGATGCTGTACGGTTTAACCCGAATGTCAGCGGATATGCGGGCTGATATTACAAAAGGGCTTGAAAAAAAGTTTCGGGGTGCTACATCAGCCGAATTCCGTGCTGAAAAAGTAGTAAAAAAATTTACCGAAGAAGAAACCGCAACAAAAGTTAGCGAACTTGTTCAAAACGAAAAGTTGGAATATACATCAGTAGAAGTTACCGAAAAACAAATCAAAATCATACTTAACTCGCCTGTCCTTTTTAATCCCGGTAGTGCCGAACTGCCTGCTGCAACAAAAATCGCAATGAAGGATGTTGCAAGAATTATCAAGCCTGTACCCAACACTATAATTATAGAAGGACATACCGACAACAGACCGATTACCAGAGGACAGTATGCAACCAACTGGGAACTGTCTGTTGCAAGAGCTTACAGTGTTATAGAATTCTTCTCGGTAGTATTTGGGATACCTGAAAGTAGATTTGTTGCTGCTGGCTATGGAGAATTTAAGTCAGTTGCATCAAACGAGACCGAAGAAGGCAGGGCGCGAAACAGACGGATAGAAATCGTGATGGTGCGGTAATTAGCGGCAAAGGCGCAAGAAGGTAGACGGTAGAAGGTAAACGGTAAATGATTTTTCGTCCACCGTCTTACTTTTATCGTCTCTCGTTTTACGCAGTTAAGGTTTTATTATGGACGAGTTTGACAAAGATTATTTTGAAGAAAAAGATGCGGATATAATTTCTGCGATTGAAGGCGAGTTAGGAATGCAGGAAAAATCTTTACCAGAAGAAGAAAAAACCGAGCCTCACCTTCGTGAACATTTTATTTCTGAAGGTGCTTGGGTAATACCATATGCGAATCTTATGACTATCCTGATGATTTTCTTTATGATACTTTATGCCTATTCAGTTTTATACAGTGGTGGTGCCCGCTACGAAAAAATGATGGCAGCGGTTCAGAAAGGTGTTGGTGGTAGTGCCGAACAATTAAAAAGAATAGAAATACTTGAAAAAGAGGCAAATGCCGGAACACAGATAGAAGATTTTATCAAAGAGAAGAATCTATCTGAATACGCAAAAGTTGAAACAAACGCACAGCGGATAAAAATCTCGCTTGCCAATCCGATACTGTTTGATAGTGGCTCTGCAGAACTCAAAAATGCCGCGCTACCTGCATTAAAAGAAATCGCACAACTTATCAGTTCAATGGGAAACCCGATTATCGTTGAAGGACATACTGATAATGTTCCGATTTCATCAAAAAAATACCGGTCTAACTTTGAACTTTCTGCCGCAAGAGCATTCAGTGTAATCAATTATTTTATCAATACCGAAAAAATAGTGCCCGAAAGATTCTCTACATTCGGCTACGGTGAATATAAACCTGTTGCACCAAACGATACCGAAGAAAATAAGGCAAAAAACAGACGAATTGAAATAAACATAATAAGAAAAAGTTAAAATAAAAGTTAAAATAAAAATAAAAAATGTTAGGTTTGAAAGAAAGAACATATAAATTTTCACTAATGATAATTAAATTGGTACAAAATTTGCCGCTGAATCAAGTTTCTAAAATTTTGGGTGGTCAAATAACCCGTTCTGCAACATCAGTTGGTGCTAATACTGAAGAAGCGTATTCTGGACTGACAAAAAAAGATTTTTCACACAGTATAAATATCGCAAGAAAAGAAGCGAATGAAACAAGATATTGGTTAAGATTATTGCTTAATTCCGGTTTGATACAAAAAAACGAAGTAGATAATTTATTCAAAGAAACTGACGAATTAATTAGTATCTTTACATCAATTGTTAAAAAAACACGTTCTTCCGTTATTTTAATTTTAGCTTTTAACTTTTTATTTTTTTCCTGCCTTTATGCACAGGATATCCTTACGCTCTACCAAAATGCAATGGAATCATTTTACAAAAAGGATTATAAAAAAGCGATAGCAGTATGGGAAGAGATATTAAAAATAGACCCGAAACAGAAAAACCCGCCGAAACTGATAGAAATGGCACGCTCAAAAATGTTAGAAAATGTAAAACCATTGCTTAACGAATTCCAGTTCCAGGTAGAAAAAGGTAGTTATACATATGCGCTGGAAAAAGTTAAGCAACTATTGGAAATAGACCCATCAAATCCGACATATCAGAAACATGCTGAGAAATTAGGCAAACTTGTTTCAACACTGACACCAGCGCTTACTGATGCAGGTAAGATAAACGAACTTATCAGAAAAAGTATAACCGCTTATATTCTTGGCAGTAAAGATGAACGGCTGCCTGTGCTCTCAAGCAGATATGCATGGCAACTCGCACCTAACGCCAAACTTACTGAAAAAACACTTATTTTTATGGAAAAAGAATATACGACAATCGCCCGACTGGAAGTAATGGAAGGAAGAAAAAATGTTATAGAGCAGAAACTTGCGACAATACTTGAAGATATTTACGATGGTAAATACGAACACGCTATTTTAGAATGCGAGATTGTTATCGCAATAGAACCCGACAACATACTCGTATGGAAACGGCTCGGTTCTGCATACTATGCGCTCGGAAAACGGGTAGATGCTAAACTGGCCTGGGAAAAAGCGCTGAAACTTGATCCATCCGATAAAGATATCGCAAAGTTTTACCAGAAAGTAAAATGAACTCAAAAATATCACAAGGAAATTATACGCCACTGAGGACACTGAAATCACTGAATAGTTTTTGGAATCTTAATCTCAATCTTAATCTCTGGTGTCTCTCTGTGTATCCAGTGACTTCTGTGTTACAATGAGAATTTGACTATGTTCAAAGGCGGATATGCCGGGCAGTTGTTATATGTTGATTTAACAAAAGGAAAAATTGAGAAAAAACCGCTTCCGTGGAATTTGGTAGAAAAGTATATAGGCGGCTCAGGGTTTGCTTCAAAAATGCTTTACGATATGATTCCTAAAGGTATTGACCCGCTTTCTAAAAAAAATGTTTTATTTTTTTCAGTTGGACCTTTAACAGGAACAATGTTTCCACAAGCTTCAAGATATACAGTTGCTGCGAAAAATCCGTTAACTGATGGTTGGGGTGAAGCACATTCCGGCGGCTTCTGGGGTCCTGAATTAAAACTTGCCGGTTATGACGGAATAATTATTAGTGGTAAATCCAAAAAGCCAGTTTATATCTATGTAGAAGATGAGAGATGTGAGATACGAGAAGCGAAGAATCTATGGGGTAGAAAAACATACGAAGCAATGGATGAAATAAAAAAGATACATAATGATGAACAAATAGAATCCGTTGCAATAGGTCCTGCGGGCGAAAATCTTTGTCGGCAATCAGCAATAATCACAAGGAATGGTCGTGTCGCTGCCAGAAGTGCGATGGGCTGTGTGATGGGTTCAAAAAAACTGAAACTGATTGCCGTTCGTGGTACAGGCAGTATAAATATCACAAAGCCGGAAAAATATCTCAACTGTGTAAAAAAATGGTATGATAAAGTGCTTGCTCATCCCTATACTGAAGGCAGAGTAAAATACGGGACAACAGAACTGGTTGATTTGATGCAGTCAATAGGCCGATTACCAACGAGAAATTTCCAGAGTGGCGTTTTTTCAGAAGCGGATAAAATTAAATGTGATGAATACAGAAAATATCTTTTAAGACCCCGGGCTGACTATGCCTGTATCCAGCGATGCGGCAGATTTATCTGTGTCTCATCAGGTAAATACAATACCACAGGTAAAGGTCCTGAATACGAATGCCTTGATGCACTCGGTCCACGGTGTGGTAATTCCGATTTAGAATCAATAATGTTCATCCATCATCTTTGTGATGAGTACGGAATGGATTCAATTGAGACAGGTGGCACAATCTCGTGGGCAATGGAATGTTATGAAAAAGGGATTTTAACAAAAAAAGATACTGACGGATTAGAACTAAACTGGGGTGAGCCAGATGTAATTGCGGAACTGACTGAAAGAATTGCCAATCGCCAAGGCAAGTTCGGGAATCTTTTAGCCGAAGGCTCTTATCGTGCTGCCCAAAAAATCGGTAAAGGCGCTGAAAAATATGTGATGCATGTAAAAGGGCAGGAAATGGCTTCGCAGGAACCGAGAGCACAGAAATCAATGGGGCTTGCAGATGTGACTGCTGCACGGGGCGCTGACCATTTATATGCGTTTCCTGTTTTAGACGAAGGCACGATTTTTGATAAAGAAATTAAACAGTGGTATGGGACAAAGTTTCTGCCTGAAATAGGCATTCGGCTCTCTGAAAAAAACAAAGGCTATATGGTTTTCCATAATGAAAATTATTCTGTTGTGATTGAATCATTAGGCATTTGCAAATATGGCACGATGGTTCCGCCGGCACTTTACTACGAAGATATAATTGAGGCGATGGATATAACGATGGGTTGGAAAATTACAGAAAAAGAACTGAAAAAAATTGGTGAACGCATAGTAAATATCAACCGCCTGTTTAATATCCGTGAAGGCATGTCAAGAAAAGATGATACACTACCTGAACGGCTCTTAAAAGAACCTGCGCCTGAAGGACTTCCGAAAGGCAATGTTGTAAAACTTGACGAGATGCTTGACCAGTATTATCAGTACCGCGGATGGGACAAAAAAACTGGCAAGCCTACAGAAAAAAAATTGAAGGAATTAGATTTAATATAGAGGTATTAGGCATTATCTCTTAGTTATAGCGTACTGACTTCCTATAGGGAATCATTACTTACCCCCATTACCGCAAACTAAAAAATTTAAAAAACAAAAAAAGTACTTGACAAAATTCATATTTTATGTTATAGTTATATTGACTGACCAGTCAGTCAGTTAAAATATGCACAAGGGGTGAAATAATATGGCAAAAATAAGGGGCTGGAATCCGGAAATAAAAAGACAGAAAATTTTAAGTGCTGCGGTTCAGGTATTAAATCAAAAAGAGTATTACAAATGTCCGATTGATGAAATTGCAAAAAACGCCGGTGTTGCCAAGGGTACCGTTTATCTTTATTTTAAGGATAAAGATGACCTGTATTTTTCTGTGCTTGTAAACTTGATTGATAAAACAATAGATATCGCCGAAAATGTTCAAAAAAATAATTTGTCAGCAAAAAGACAGTTATTTCTTTTGCTTCAAAGAATTTCTGATTTCATTGGTACCTACAGATATCTTTTTCTGTCCATTCGTCAGGAAGCAAAACCTCCGCTAAAAGGAAAATTACATGACCGGTTTCATAAAAAAATCGGCGAACTGATAAAAGTTATATCTGCAATTATTGAAAGAGGTATAAAAACCAAAGAATTAAAATCATATCCCTGCATCGCAGTTGCTATGGTTTTTCTTTCATTAACTTCTATTATCGCACATCAAAAAATAGAGATTGAAAAACATAAAGTCCAGAAAATAGATATTTCGCCTGAATTTTTATTTAAAGTTTTTATGGAAGGAATTAGAAAATGAAAACAATTCGGGAATGGAAAATAGTGAGTAGAAAGTGGTTTTTGATTTTCCTTCTACCTTCTACCTTCTACCTTCTACCTTCTACCTGTTATTTATGCTCAATCGCTTGATTTGAGTCAATGTCTTGAAATTGCGATGAAACAAAACCCGCAGATAAAAATTGCCGAGCAGAAATCTATCTCTGCAAAAGCAAAAAAAAGAGAAGCATTCGCAGGTTATCTGCCTTACATATCAGGAAGTTTAAGTTATATTAAAAGAAACGAAACAGAAGGTGCGTCTGGACTTTCTATGCTTACAACAACATCGCCTACATTCAGGTTTTTTCTTGCAGATGAGATGTATGACTTCAAACTTTCTTTAACCCAGCCGATTTTTATGTGGGGCAAAATTTATCAATCAAACCGCCAGGCATCATTGAATTACAAATACACCAATGAAGAATACCGTAAAACAAAACAGGAAATTATTTACAAAACCAAAGAAGCATTTTACAAATACATACTTGCCCAACAGATTGTTTCTATTTCAAAAGAAGCGTTAGATGTAACAGAGTCGCATCTTAAATCAACAGAAAAGTTTTATAATGAAGGCAGAGCATCCGCATACGATGTTTCAAGAGCAAAAGTACAGGTTGCAAATTCAAAAACCAATCTCATTCGTGCCGAAAACGGATTAGAACTCACAAAGCAATCACTTATAAATATTCTTAATATAAAAGGAGATGTCAATTTCACCGGCGAGTTGGAATACAATCTACCCGGGAAAGCAGAATACAAACTTGATGAACTAATAAATGAAGCACTCACAAATAGACCTGAATTAAAACAAACAAATATACAGAAAGATATTTCTAAATCAGTTGTGAAATTAGTTTCTGCTGGTAACAAGCCCAGCATAGCAATTACCGCATCTGCCGACTGGCAGAATACCGAATTTGAGACAAACAACTGGTATAACACATGGACAGCAATAGCTGTTTTATCTATGCCGTTATTTGACGGGTTTTCAACATATCAGAAAACAAAACAAGCGAAATCACAACTTCTACAGGTTGAATTATTGACGGAATCGCTTGAAGAGGGAATAAAATTAGAAGTTCGTGCTGCTTATTTATCCTACAAACAGGCAAAAGACTCAATTGAAGCAAACAACGAAAATGTTCAAACGGCAAAAGAAAACTTAGAAACAGCACAGAAAAGATTTCAACTCGGTCTTATGTCTGATATTGAAGTAAGAGATGCACAACTTGCTTTAACTCAGGCAGAGACAAATTATATCCAAGCATTATACGATTACAACTTAGCAATTGCAGCAATAGAAAAAGCAGTTGGGAGGGGGAGGGAATAGAGGAGGGAATAAAATGTTACTTAAAAAAAGATTGCTGTTGTTTATATCTGTTTACAGTGTAATCAGTTTAGTTGTTGGTTGTAAGAAAATTGGTCAAAAAAATAAGCATACTGAACAAGAACAAAAACCAGTAGTTGAAACAACCACCGTTAAAATCGGTGATATTGAAGAGACAATTTCGCTTACTGGTGATATTTATGGTAATAAAGAAGTCAAAGTATATGCTAAAGTATCAGGTAAATTAAGCCAGAAGATAAAAACCGAAGGTGACTATATTAAAAAAGATGAAGTTATAGCATTGATTGACCGTGATGAAGAAGCGTTCAAATTCGCAGAAGCAGAAGTGAAATCGCCGATAGATGGTGTTGTTATGAAGTATTTTGTTGATTTAGGTGAATCAGTATTTCCTGCACAACCGATGCCACGAGACCCTGTATTAAGTATCGCTGATATTGATAAAGTAAAAATAGAAGTATATATAAGCGAAAAGGATATACCAAAGGTAAAAAAAAGTCAATCGGCAAGAATATATACGGATGCATATCCAGATGAAATTTTTTTAGGTTATGTTTCAGAAGTAAGCCCGTCTGTTAGTCCGGTAAGTAGAAAATTGAAAATAGAAATCGCGGTTAATAATCAAGCCCATAAACTCAAACCTGGTATGTTTGTACAGGTAGAGGTTATAACTGTTGTTCATTCAAAAGTTGTAGTAGTACCAAAAAAAGCGGTTATTGTGCGAGATGGTAAGAATGTGGTATTCAAAGTAGAAAATGGTTTTGCAAAAATGACTTCTGTAGTAACAGGTATCGCAAGTGATGAAAAAATAGAGATAACGAAAAATATTTCAGCAGGTGATACAATAATTATTGTCGGTAATTACGGGCTAATTGATGGCACAAAAGTAGAAGAAAAATGATGCGAAGGCATATCCCGAATTTATTCGGGATGGTTATGCCTGAAGCATCAAACCATAATATAGCCGAGAATTCATTCTCGGTAAGCGAAGCGAAGAAAAAAAATGAAAATACCGGAATTTTCTGTAAAGCATCCTGTTACTGGTACAATGCTGATTTTGATACTTGTAGTTTTAGGTATTATATGTTTTACTCGGTTAGGATTGGATATGATGCCTGATATAACATATCCTGTGTTAGCGGTTTCTATTGGTTATCCGGGTGTATCGTCTGAAGATGTAGAAAACATACTTACGAAACCAGTAGAAGAAATAGTTGCAACAGTAAAAAATGTGAAAAAATTGAAATCATTTTCACAGGAAGGATTAGCATCTATATTAGTAGAATTAGAATGGGGAACCAATCTTGATTCTGCCGCACAGGATATCCGTGATAGAATAGATATGATAAAAGATTTTTTGCCGGAGGATATAGAAAAACCAGTCGTGTTCAAGTTTGACCCATCAATGATGCCAATAATAGTATATGGTGTTACAGGCAACAGAGATATGGAAAGTTTAAGAAGTTTGACAAAGGATATAATCAAAGACAGATTAGAACAGATTGATGGTGTTGCGTCAGCAATGGTTTTTGGTGGGAAACAAAAAGAGATACTGATAGAGACAGATAAAACTAAATTAGATGGTTACAGAATACTGTTAGGTGAACTTGTTGCAAAACTGCATTCAGAGAATCTCAATCTGCCTGGTGGATATGTTGAAGATGGCTATAAAGAATATCTGTTAAGGACAACTGGCGAAATCAATACATTAAAAGAGTTAGAGAATCTACCTGTAACAGTGAGGCAGAATGTACCGATATATCTTAAAGATATTGCAGAGGTTATAGATGGTTACAAAGAAGTAAGAGCAGTATCTAGAACAAACAATAAAGAATCTGTTATGTTAATCGTGAATAAAGAATCAGGTTCAAATACAGTTATTGTTAGCGATAAAATCAAAAAAGTAATGAAAGATATTACTAAACTACTACCTGCAGATATACAACTCTATACTGTATTTGACCAATCGCGTATGGTTAAACGAATCATAAAAGTAACAGGTTCCAACGCTATGGGTGGTGCGATACTTGCGATATTGATACTTTTTCTGTTTTTATCTGACTGGCGGTCTACTCTGACTATTGCGTTGAGTATCCCGCTATCTATTTTAGTTACTTTTGTGCCCTTATATTTTTTAGGGCGGACATTGAATTTTATTACTATGATAGGTATCGCACTTGGTGTCGGTATGCTGGTAGATAATGCTATCGTGGTTATAGAAAATACTTTTCGGCATTTTGCCTTAGGAGAGGAAAGCGATGCCGCAGCTGTAACAGGTGCAAGTGAAGTTGGTATGGCGATAACAGCCTCTACACTGACTACAATAGTTGTTTTTTTACCGCTTGTATTTGCTAAAGGGATTACAGGCAAATTATTTTTGAGTTTAGCGATGGCTGTCTCGTTCAGTTTGTTAGCATCACTTTTTGTTAGTTTAACGATTGTTCCTATAATTATTTCCAGGATATTCAAGCCGGGTACTGCTACCAGCTGGGAAAAAAAAGCGACAGATTTCCTGAAAGATAAATATAGCCGTCTATTACAATGGACGCTTGGCAATAAAGGTGCAGTTATACTATCAGTATTTGGTATTTTGATAATATGTTTGCTATTAGCTGTTTTTGTCATGGGTAAAGAGTTTTTTCCTAAAGTTGATTTCAATATGGTTTTAGTTTCACTTAAAATGCCTGTCGGTACAACCTTACAAGAAACCGACCGAGTAACACAGGAATTAGAAAATATCGTGCTGAATGAAGATGGTGTCCAGACAGTGCTTGTTTCTGTTGGTATCATGGAAGGACAGAAACAGGATGTTGCATGGGGCACAGGTTCTGCAGGTGTGAATGAAGCACAGTTATTCATTAGATTGCACGATAAATTAGACCGAAAACGGTCTGCAGAACAGATACTGAATAGTATCCGTAATAAAATGCCACAACTACAAAATGTGAAACTTGAATTTATGGATATGTCATCAGCAATGATGGCTGGTGGCGGTAGAAGCCAGAAACCAGTCCAGTTGAAACTTTTTGGTAAGGATATAAATAAATTAGAACAACTTGCCGAGCAGATAATCAGCAAAATAAAAACGATAAAAGGTATGAAAGATATAGATACAACACTTGTAAAAGGCAAACCGGAGTTACAAATAAAAATTAACCGTGAGAAATCAGCACGGTTACAACTAACCGCAAAACAGATTGCATCTACAGTTCAAACTGCTGTGCAAGGTAAGATTGCTACACGTATCCATCAAGCAGGCGAAGAAATAGATATCCGTGTGAAATTGAGACCTGAAGATAGAAAATCGTTAAAAGATATAGAGAATCTCAGTATCATCACACCACAGGGTTTGATAATACCATTAGGCGAAGTAGCAAAATTGGTATTTTCATATGGTCCAATCCGACTTGAACGCGAGAATCAGAAACGAATCGTTACTATCACTGCTAACATTACCGGTAAAGATTTAGGTAAAATAATAAATGAGATAAAAAAAGTAGTTAAAAAGATACAATTCCCAGAAGGATATTTTATTGACTATGCAGGTGAAGCGGAACAAATGCGAGAAACATTTACTGACTTGGGCTACATATTTCTGTTAGCACTGCTTTTGATATATATGGTTATGGCATCAGAATTTGAATCGTTTATTCATCCATTAGTAATTATGTTTACTGTGCCATTTTCAATTATAGGTGTAGTATTAGGTCTGGTAATGCTGGGTAAAAATATATGTCTACCTGCAGGTATGGGAATACTTATTTTAGCAGGTATAATCGTAAATAATGGTATAGTAATGATTGATTACATAAATAAGTTAAGACGGCGTGGGAAAGAAAAAATAGCCGCTATTATTGAAGGCGCTACTACACGATTAAGGCCTGTCTTAATGACTGCGATTACTACAATGCTTGGTATGATGCCAATGGTATTTAGCCGTGCGGAAGGCTCAGAAGCAAGATCAGTAGCTGCATCTGCTATTGTAGGTGGACTCTTTGTTGGCACAATGTTGACTTTATTAGTCCTTCCTGTTGTGTATTCTATACTTGATGATTTAGTGAAATCTCAAGGATAATATAGCATATAAAACATATAAAATTTATTCGCTGTTTAAAGAGAAATGTAGTCGGTGATTTTTAATCACCGTAAAAAGCTTTTTCAACAGTCTCATAATAATTATTATGAATAAAGAAACTACAAAATTACAAAACAGAGATGAAGTTGGACTTGAGACGAATATCTCCAGCGGTAGAGTAGATTATTCATTCAAAATTTCTGGTATTGTCAAATTCTTTGTTGAAGCAAAACCTTTGAAAGCAAACCTGCAAAAACCTGACTATGCAGCGCAGGCAATAAGATTTACAATATTCGGGGTCAGAAGGTAATGTTGGATAAAGATATTGCTTGTTTATATGGTGTGAAGCCGATTCAACTTTTAGGGAACAGGTGAAACGTAATAAAAACCGCTTTCCGAATGAAAAATTATCGTGAAGCTGTTAATGCAGCAACTTTGACTTCTAAAGCAGAAAATCTTTCACGGAATTCAAGTGTTAGTTCTATCTTTTCATCCAGACGGGTTAAACCTGAATCAATTTTTTCATCCAATCGTTTGATTTCTGAAAGTAATTCATTATGCTTGGAATCAATCTTTTCATCCAGCCGTTTAATCTCGGTCTTCAGTTCTCTAATTTCCGGTGCAACGATATCTTGTAATGCTTGTTTTACTTGTTCGTATACATTAGGCATAGAATTACCTCCCAAAAATAATTATAACAAAAATAAAACAATTTGTCAAGGGAAAAATGAAAAAAATAATAATTTGTTATTCTAGGACAGGTAAAACAAAACTTGTTGCTGAAACTATTGCTAAAAAGTTGAATTGTGAAATCGTTGAAATAAAAGACAAAAAAAACCGTTCAGGAATTATTAGATGGCTCAAAGCAGGCAGAGATGCAACTTTTCAGAAACCGACGGAAACAGAACCTGAAAGTTTTAATTTTTCGCTTTATGATTTGATTTATATTGGCACACCTGTCTGGGCTTTCAAACCAACCCCTGCAATTTCAACATTTATAAACAATTGTAATCTTACAAACAAAAAAATTATTCTTTTCTTAACTGCTGGTGGAACATTTGGAAAAGCAGTAAAAATACTCGCCGAAAAAATCATATCGCTTGGCGGACAAATAGTAGGTATAATCTTAATCAAAACAGCTGGCAAATCCAGAGAAAAAATTATCAAAGAAACCGAAATCCTATTCAAGACCAATTTGTAACCGTAGTTGGAATATGAAAAATTTCCATATCCCCCCGTTTATATTCCGCATAGCTCTTGTTTTTTCAATACAAAAAACACTTAACAAAATACCAATTTTATGATATAATAATACCGTTGAAAAAGTCCTCAACGGTATTGATTACAGCGATTATGAACAACGATGTCAGCGATTTACCGACAAGAATTTATCGCTGTAATCGGTGTTTTCATCTCCGTAATCAAGATTGTTGGGGTTTTTCAACAACCTCATAATACTCAATTTTTCAAGTTAATGAGCAGAAAATTTAAAAATCCTAAAAAGTACGAATTGGAACTTTTCAGGTATTCAATATCTGTCAACGTCGGGTAAACCTTTTTTTGATTGAAGCGTCTAATTACATGGGAATGGAAGCGGATAATTTTGACGAGATTATAAAAAAACATCAACAGAAAGTTTATGCAGTTGTTTTTGCAATAGTCAGAAATGAAGCAGATACAGATGAAATTGTTCAGCAGACATTCGTGAATGCATTCAGAGGACTAAAGAAATTTCGCGGTAATTCGTCAATAGAAACCTGGCTTGTTAGAATTGCGCTGAATAATACAAAGTTGTATTTCAGAAAACGAAAATTTCTGTCGTTTTTTTATGATGCTGACGGAAAAACCGCTGATATTAAAGATGAAAAGCAAAATACAGAAAAGGATGCCGAGCAGGATGTCCTAAAAAAAACGGTTGATAAAGCGATAAAAAAGTTGCCTTTCCGTCAAAAAGAGGTTTTTGTGATGAAACATCTGAATAATTTTTCAATAACCGAGATTTCACAAACGCTTGGTATCGCTGAAGGCAGTGTCAAAGCGAATCTTTTTAAGGCACTAAAAAACCTAAAAAAATATCTGGAGGATTTTGATGAGTGTGCCAAGAAAGTTCCTTGAATTCTTGTCGGTGGAAGTCCGAACTGGATAAAGGGTAGCGACCAGTCCAACACCAAATCCCACAGTTAATAAGGCAACGAACTAACTGATGCTGGGATGC